>CAZGLK010000007.1:0-25123 GCA_964526375.1 uncultured Candidatus Saccharibacteria bacterium
AGAAAATCCAAGCCCCGCTGCTTGCCAGCGGGGTGTTCCTACGCTGTTGACAAATAGGTAAAAAGGCAGTAACATTAAGACATACTGAAAACGGCTAGTTTTTTGACAAAATCACCTCTTTTTAAGGAGGAAATATGGCTAAGAGTGGTAAGCAGAAGGGCGGCGGCGGACCGAAGCCTGTTGTGGTTGAAGTTCAAGTCGCCGAGCCGACGGTTTCCGGAGACGAATGGTCGGTACTTGTTACCGCCATTGTCTCCCAAGGCGGCCGATCTCTGGCCGGCCATGTGCAATTTTACAGCAACGGCCAGGCCATCGGCGGGCCAGTACCAATGGATCCCAACGGCCGGGTCCCACAAGTTATCTCCGCACCCGACACGGAAAAATATCTTACCGTGGAGGCGCAAGTGACCGGCACTCCCTGCCGCGGCCGCGCCGTCATTCAGGCGCCCGAGAAAAAGGCCGAGGAGAAAAAGAAAACTCTCCTTCCTCTGGCTGTGTCCAAGGGCCTAGTAATCCAGACCGACCAAGAATGCGTCTGGCAATTCATTGTAAATGCCCAATACGAAGACAAGAAACCAGCGGTGGGTGTAGAAGTTTCGGTGCTCCCCCATGTGGCCGAAGCAATCATTGATGACACTGATACAGCCGGCCTTACTGGTTTTGAGGTAGCGGTAACAAAAGAAGAAAAGCAGAAATTTTTCAGAATTGTAGTATCTTCCGGAGAAAATCTGCAAGAAATACACGAACAGGCCTTCTACATTGAAAGGAGATAAAGATGGCAAAATTCAAAGAAGTTTTTGCGGGGGTTTTCGGCAAATTGGCCGAGACTGCAGATATCGCCGAGCTGGTCATTTTTATCCGCGACGCCTTCAAGAAGGAAGCGGAAAAGAGAACCCGGCCACGTAAAGAGGTTGATGTTCTGGTTATGGAGACCGTCCGGAAACTAGCCTCTGTGAATCCTCACGCTAGTGAGCGGTTAAGGAAGAGGCACGGGTTGCGCCAGGCTCAATCTCCTCGTACTTACGGCGCCAATCAACCCTACGGCCCCCTGGACGAAGATCGCTTCATGGAGGCCATGGGGATGATATACACGGCCCTGGTGGCTACACCACCAAGTCCTAAGGCCATGGAAGGTATGTTTGAGTATCTTGGCAGCGGGCTCATTGATGAAGAGTTTGACCTCTTTATTGAAATGACCCTGAGCGATACTGCCACCAAGGTGGCCAAACATGTCGGCGGGCTTGTCGGAGCCGGATGGCAAGTTACCAATCAACAAGCCAACAAAGCCGCCCAAGTGATTGAGGACTGGCGAGCTCGTCAGACTTGGGTCAAGAAAGGCAAGAAAAGGAGGTAGCAAATGATAGCACTTGTACAACAAATAGTAGGGCTCGCTGGAGACATCTGGACCACCGGCAATTGGTGGGCGAGACGACTGCTGCTTGCACTCATGGCCTGGCCTCTCTTAATCTTAGCCGTGGGTGTCCTCATAGGACATCCCGCGGTTACGGCAACACTTGTAGTCTTTTCGGTGGTGCCGCTAGGACTCTTAGTATGGTTCAGTCAACCATTAATCCCGATTGCCGCTACGGCTGTTTCCTCACTGCAACGGCTGCTTCAATGGGCTATCACTGTGTTCGCACTGGAAACAGCGCTAGGTGCCTACCTTATTGTGGTGCCGGTGGGCACAAGCTGGACCACACGCGGGTTAGGGCTGGCGGCAGTAATACTTATGACCACCGCACTACTTTTTTACGCCGGTGGTAATAAGGCACCCAGATTCACTAAAATGCTCTGGGCTGCCGCCGGTATTATCACTGCCATGATCTATATCTACTGGTGGATGCCCGATCTCGTACCGGCAAGCAGAGAAGTCTGGCTTGCCGAGCAGGCGCAGGCGGCCGGCCGTATCCGCCGTGGCGAGCCGCTCATGGGCACACCGCCGGCCCAAATGGTCATAGCCAAACCCCGCCGCATTCTGGTGCGGGTGGAGGTGTCACCGGATAAAAACACGCCGGTTGAACTGCCTCCCGCTACAAGGTTTATTTGTAAATCTCCGGGCCGGATGGACTATATCCTTCCAGACGGCAGGAGAATTAGAATTGAGGCAAACCAGCCTCACAAAGATTTACCTTCGCCTTTTCCAACCCATTTCCACATTACGGGAGAGGCCGGAGTCGTAACTTTTTATGAGGAGGATGATTAGTTCTTTTTGTCCCGGGCGATTTTCAATCAAAACAAACTAAGGTAATCGCCCGCCAAAAGCAAAGACATTTGCTTTTGGCCCCCCACATCAAAAAATCGATGTGGGGTTTTGTTTTGTGTTATCTTTAGGCTACAGATTGGCGTTGGGGCCTTGCACGCAAGGGCGGGGTTGACACCGTTTTCACTCAAGTTATACTTGGGATATACTTTGGGGCGGTAAGAGAATTATGGGGAGATTGTCAGACATCCAACTGGAAAAGCTTTCGGACATTTCCTCGGACATCGCGGCGATCGCTTTAGCTTCTGTGGCGCTACCATCAATCTTCGACAAACTGGAGCCAACCAAAGCATCTTTGGGATTTATATTAACCTTCTTATTTTGGTCGCTAAGTCTGTGGCTATTGAGAAAACCATGATGATCTTCTACCTCATTTTAGCAATCGTAGGACTCGCCTTTGTTTTAATGGCGCTACCCACAATTATCTCCAGAAACAAACGTTAGTCGGACGCGGCCGGGTTTTGGCTGGAAAGGAGGTGAACGCGCTCACGACCTGCCGCGTTAAAAATCCCCAACGTGGCAGGTCGACGGGTGTGAAAATTGTCATTGCGAGCGAACGACAGTGAGCGAAGCAATCTCATATGACGAATGAATGAGGCTTTGATTGTTTCACTCCCTCGCAATGACGCGTCTGACGCGAAATGACGCAAAAACGAGTTTCGTAATTCAAAGTGTTGAGCTCTTCCCCCAAACCACAAACTCCCCCGATTGTTTATCGGGGGAGTTTTTAATTTTCTAGCTTGTAAACGAAGTTATAGTCCTATGCCCGTTTGTGCTGTGCCGATAAAACTTATTGTCACCTGAACAATGGCGTAAGATAACGCTGCCACTACTATGCCAAGTATTCCATACAAAAGTATACTTTTAGCTTTCTTTGCATTGTCTTCGCTGACCCCGGCCGTTACATACATATATGCCCCATAAACTATCAACACAACAGCTACTATACCAACAATGCCAATGGCGGTATTAATAACAAACAATAGCTTGTCCTTCGCCGTCGTAACAGTCGTTATTTGAGTGTTGGGGCTTACCACAGGAGCGGTTTGAGCTAGAGCGCCTAAGCCTGTTAAAGCCAAAACTGCCGGGGCAACTATTTTTTGAGCCAAAGTTTTGATTTTGTTCATGATATACGATGCTAATCTACAAATACATGCGAATAATACGAATAAACTATTGTTATTTGTATGATTCGTTTAATTCGTATATCTGCATCGGGTTACTCTTATCGACCTTTTTCCATTATACCTGCTCGGTTGAGTTTATTCAAATGAGGCAAGGGGGTATAATCCACAACTCAACACTAACCACTAACATCCCCCGCTGGGGCCGTCGGCCCTTTCAATACATCCAAAGCCACATAGATGACCGCTTTAGATAGCACCAGCACGGCTATACCTATCACAACATAAAGTATGGTTTTTCTGGCTTTTTTAACCTGCTCTTCGTTATCGGTAGCGGTTAGAAAAAGATAACCGGCATAAACAATCATTATAACCGCTACTGGGCCTGCCAGTATGAACAAAAAATTAATAATCCTGTTGGCTATTTCCTGAACACTGCCGGCGTTGATGGGGTCGGTTAAAACCGGCTGGGCGTCGCCTGTTTGACCTCCACTGGATCCTCCTCCTGTGTGACCCCCACTGGTGCCGTCGTGGTCCGCCCAAACCAAAACCGGAGCCGTTAAAAACCAAACTATCAAAATGTACCAGAGCTTGAGCATACAAGTACATTATACCTTATTCCTTAGATAATTTACAATTTTTGTCCCTACGGGACATCTCCCGAAGGGAGACAATTTACAATTATCTGGATAAATCCAAAATCCAAAAAACTAAATCCTAAACAAATCCAAAATTCAAATGTTCAAAATTATCTTGAATTTTCCAGGATTGAGCCGAAAATTTTCATGTATTCCACGGCTTCCTGGATTAGTCTGTCCTTTTCCTTTTGATTGGCGCTGTCAGGTTCGGTTAATTTTAACCAAAGTCTGCTTTCCTTTGACTCTTTCCTACATATCTTTATGCGCATCAAAAAGTCTTTTTTGCCCAGAGATTCGTTAGCTTCAATGTAATTAGCCGCAACGGAGCCCGAAGATCTTATAAGTTGCCTGCCGTCTTCCAGATTGGAGGTTGTTCTTGGCAAATTCTTAACATAGCGTCTTGCGTCTTGAGCAAATTTGAATGTTCTTTCTTCTAAATCATATTGTTTTGAATTTGAAATTTCGGTCATTTGGATTTGTTTAGAGTTTAGGATTTTGTGCTTTGTGCTTCTGTCTAGTATTTGCACCCCGATGAAACCTTGCCCCCGCTCGTGGCTGGTTTTTCAAAGTGCTGTCTAATCCTAGTTGCAGTTAGCATCGTTGCGGGAGGGTTTTTCAAAGTGCCATGGTTCGGGGTTAGGCAATTTCAACACACAGAAACCCTGCGACCTCATAACCGATATGACTGTGTTCTGACAAGCACTGGTCTCACCGCACTGCCTGCCGTTTTGCCAACCCCAAACATCTATTGCCCGGCCGCTGACATGGGGGCAGTTGGAGCCGTTGGCGTCTTTCGGCACGCAAGCGATCTTCTGGCCCGGCTTAGCGGTGCACTTGCCCCCGACTTCAATGGGCTGTTGGCACTGGTCCCTGACGATATCCCACTGCTTTGCAACTGACCTGAAAGCACTGGTAACATGCAATTGTATTTTTTCATCCTTTAAGGTTTGAGAGTTAGAAGCCGCTATCAAGCCTCCCCAAGCTGGAGACCCCAAACTATTAAAATTGACTCCGGCGTCTGCGGAAAATGCTCTATCGCCGCCAAGAACATTGGCTGGTTTAACACTGGCTGGATCGATCACGGCCGGTTCTTCATCTTCAAGTGTAATGGTAAGAGCGCCGCCGGCGGCAAAACCGCCGGTAACATCCGTGGGGCCTTTGCCGGAACAGACAAATGTAAACGAGGTGCCATTAAAGCCAAATTTGTCGCCGCCGGTTTGTCCGGCCAAAGCCGCCACCAGGCCCGAAGCCAAAACAAACGAGGCGTAAACGATCACCACGCCGATAAGGGTGTTAAAAAGAATCTTTCTGGCGGCGCTGATGGCGGTGGGATTGCCGGCCGCGGTTATAAACCTAAAGCCGCCGTAGATTAAAAACCCCGTGGCCACAATGGGCGTTATGGTTTTAACGACAAAGTCAAAAATATTGCCCAACAACTTAAAGAGGTCGCAAAAAGAGCAGGTAACACCGGTGCAGGGCACGAGACCGGCTTGGACGGGCAAAGCAAAAACAACCACGGCGGCGATAGCCGCCGCGTAGAACCAATAGGACTTATGGGACCAATTGGACATATTGGATTTATTTCAAGAGGCTGTTTACTTCCACCTCCGCTTCTTTAATGGCTTCGGCCGAGGTAGAACGGCCTTGGGACACATCGTCTATCAGGCGGTTGAATATCTTGGTTACTTCAACGTCGTCCGGCTGGGGCCAGCTGAAAGCGGTCAAAGATTGTTTGGCAAAAACCGATAAGACCGGATCGGCGGCTTGGTTTTGAATCAAATCGCGCCGGGCGGTGGGCAGGCGGGTTTGAGTTAAATAAGAATTGGAGCCGTTTTGGCTGGTGGCAAACACCAAAAAATCCCAGGCCATGGCCTTATTGCGGCTTAACTGGGTGACCGCGCCGGCTTGGTAGTTGGCAAAATTAACATCCAAATAATCGGGGTCGGTTTTGGAATCTTTAACCTGCGGCATCGGTGCGACGCCGTAGTTAATGGTCGCGCTGGCTAGCGATTTCAAGTCGCGGGCGTAGCCCAAATGCATAGCCGCCTTGCCAGACGAGAAAGCGCTAAGCGAGTTGGGCATACGGGCGTTCCAGGTGTAAACCGGCTTGGCGCTGTTGGCAAAGCTGGCATAAAAATCCAAAGCGGCCAAGCCCGGGTTGTAAGGCCGTCCGCTTAAGCTAACGGTTTGGCCAAAGCTGGCTTGGCGGCTGGGGCTAACCATAACCGTGCCGGTTTGCAGCATCAGCAGACTTAAAATGTCGGCCGAGTGATTAACATTGCCGGCCGTGCCCAAGGCCACGCCGGCCCGGCCGATAGTGCCGCCCTCCGAAACTGCGGTAAGCTCTTTAACCGCGGCGTTAAAAATGTCCCAGGTCTTGGGCGGGTTAACCAAGCCGGCGTTGTTAAACAAAGTCTTGTTGTAATAAAGCGCCAGAGTGTCCGCATAAAACGGCAGAGCGTAGATTTGACTGGCGACTATTAAATCAGCCGCGGCCACATCCACAAAAGTATTCTTAAAATTATCAAGGCTCATAAAACCGCTTGTCAGGGGAGAAAACTTGTTTTGGTGCTTGTTAAGCCAGGTGTTTTGAATGGCGGCTATGTCCGGCCCGGCGCCCGAGGCCAGAGCGTTTAACAATTCGCGCTCATAGCCGTTTGAATTCTTCTGGACATATTTGACCACCCGGTTGGGATTGGCAGTTTGGTAAGCCGTAATAACGGCCGACCAGGCTTCGGGTGCATCCAGGCCCCAAAACTCAATGGTTGCCACTTGCTTGGACCCGTTCTTGCGGCCGAAAATAAAAATGACCGAGCTGGAGACAACCAGCAGAGCGAGGATGGAGAGAATAATAATTCTGTACTTCATATAGGACCTATTGGACCAATTGGTCCTATGTTTTCTTAAAAACAATTCCCCAATGCTTATCCGACACCTCAAGATCGCGCGCGAATTCAAAACCCAGCGGTGTTACCAGCGCTTTGGCCTCCTCGGGGCCGAGTTTCCAGCCGGCTCCGGCGGGGCCAAAGGCCGAATCGGGCAGCCAGTCTATAATCACCAATTCGCCTTGAGGTTTAAGAACTCGGCGCGATTCTTTAATGATGTTTTCTTTTTGCTGGGATTGAAACAAAATGTTGGCCAAGAGCACCACATCTTGGCTGTTCTCGTCCAACTTAGTGCTACCCCAAACTTCCAAATTGGCACGAATGTAGCTGATGTTAAACAGGCCCTCCGGCTGGGCTTTGCTTTTAACCGTGCCCAAAGCCGTTTCCAAAACATCCACCGCCGTAATCAGCCCATCTTCTCCCACAGCTTTGGCCAGCAATATGGTAAAATAGCCCGAGCCGCAGCCAAAATCGGCCACCCTGGCACCGGGCTGGATGTTCAAATTATTTATTATTGTCTCCGGATTGGCGAAGCCGCCAGCAGTCATAGATGAATTGTGAATAAGGAATAAGGAATAAGGAATAAATCAAAACCCTAATTCCTAATTCATTATTCCTACTTCCTTTATAAAGTGGTTATAGAAGAAATCTGATCTCCCTCCTTCATTTTCATCACTCTTACCCCCTGCGTGGCGCGGCCCAGCACCGAAACTCCGCCGATGGCCGTGCGGATGATCTGGCCTTTTTTGGAAACCACGATCAAATCCTGCGCCTCGCGGTCCAGAATGTTGGCCGAGACTACTGCGCCGGTTTTGGCGGTTACTTTGGCCGTTTTTATGCCCGAGCCGGCCCGCCGCTGGCATTTGTAAAACTTTAGCTTGGTGCGCTTGGCGTAGCCGCGGGACATAACAATCAAAAGCTCGCCCTCTTTGTCTTTAGCGCCGATAACATCGGCGCCGGCAATTTTGTCGCCATTTTTTAGCTTGATGCCGTTAACGCCCGAGGCCGCCCGGCCCATGTCGCGTACATCACTCTCGGCAAAGCGGATGGATTGGCCATTGTGGGTAACCAGGATCAGCTCATCCCGGCCCGAAGTTAATTTGACCCAGGTTAGTTCATCTCCCCCTTTCCCCCCTTTCTCCCTTTTTAATTTTATGGCAATCAGTCCTGACCGCCGGACATTGGCAAAATCCTCTATGGCGGTTTTTTTAATTATACCATTGCGGGTGATCATCACCAAAAACTTTTCATTTAGGCCGGCTGTTTTCTTTAGGTCCACTTTCACGGGCACAACGGCGGTGATGATTTCCTCGGGTCCGATTTCTAAAAAGTTAACCAGCGCTCTCCCCTTGGAAGTGCGCGTGGCCACGGGAATTTCGTGGGCTTTGGTTTGAAAAACTTTGCCCGAAGAGGTAAAAAACAAAACGCTATCGTGGGTAGAGGCGGTAATTAAATTTTGAATGGAATCTTCTTCCGAAACCGCCGCCCCAATTTTGCCCTGCCCGCCGCGCTTTTGAGGGCGGTAAGTGCCCGGCGGCAGGCGCTTAATAAAGCCGTCGCGGCTTAAAGTGATGATCACCTCTTCCTGCGGAATCAAGTCTTCTTCTTTAAATTCGCCCACAGCCTGCGATAAAACTTTGGTTTTGCGCTCCGAAGGATATTTGCCTTTAATTTCCTTAAACTCGTCTTTAACCACAGCCATCAGTTTTTTGGGGTCGGCCAGAAGTTCGGTGTAGTGGGCGATCAGTTTGCGCTTTTCGGCCAGTTCGTCGTTTATTTTTTTCCGTTCCAGACCGGCCAAAGTTTGCAGGCGCATTTCCAAAATGGCATTGGTTTGAATCTCCGAGAGTTTGAATTTTTTGATTAAGTTGTTAAAAGCGTCTTCTTTGGTTTCCGATTTTTTGATGGTTTCAATAACCGCGTCTATGTTGTCTAGTGCTTTGGCAAGCCCCTCCAAAATGTGCTTGCGCTCCTCGGCTCTTTTAAGGTCGTATCTTACGCGGCGCTCTACCATCAGCCGGCGGTGGGCCAGATAATGCTCCAAAACGGCTTTTAGCGGCAAAACCTGGGGCTGGAGGCCGTCCACTAAAGCCAGCATGTTTAAGTGAAAAGTTTTTTGAAGGTCGGTTAGTTTGTAAAGTTTGTTTAGAACCTTTTGGGGGTAAGCGTCGTTTTTTAAATCAATCACCACGCGGATGCCGTCTTTGTCGGATTCGTCGCGGATATCTTTAATGCCTTCTATTTTTTTGTCTTTAACCAGCTCGGCCAAGTGCTCCAGTAAGGTGGCCTTGTTTACCTGAAAGGGAATCTCGTTGATTATAATTTGAAAGCCCTTTGATTTGGCCTCTACGATTTCAGCCGTGCCCCGCATCACAATCGGCCCCCGGCCCGAGCCGTAGGCGGCGGCGATTTCTTTTTTGTTGTAGATAATGCCGCCGGTGGGAAAATCGGGGCCTTTTACAAATTGCATCAAGTCTTCGCTGGCGGCTTTGGGGTTTTCAATTATGTGTATCAAGGCATCTGTAACTTCGCCCAAGTTGTGGGGTGGGATGTTGGTGGCCATGCCCACGGCAATGCCCACCGAGCCGTTAAGCAAAAGCTGGGGCACTTTAGCCGGCAAGACCATTGGCTCCTCGCGGCTGCCGTCGTAGGTGGCCGCCCAGTCCACGGTTTCTTTGTCTATGTCGGCCAGCATTTCTTCGGCGATGCTTTCCAGCCGGCATTCGGTGTAACGGTAAGCCGCCGGCGCATCGCCGTCGATGGATCCGAAATTGCCTTGACCATCCACCAAGGGATAACGCAACGAAAAATCTTGGGCCATGCGGGCCAGGGCGTCGTAAATGGCGGCGTCGCCATGGGGGTGGTATTTGCCAATGACATCGCCCACCACCGTGGCGCACTTTCGGTACTTGGCGTTGTGCCGCAGTCCCTGCTCATGCATGGAGAATAGTATGCGCCGATGCACCGGCTTTAGGCCGTCGCGAACATCGGGCAGGGCGCGCGAAACTATTACGCTCATGGCGTAATCGAGATACGACTCCTGCATTTCTTGGGCTATTTCGCGTGGTTCAATCTTCACATTTAGGGGTAACGAAACTACGAACTCTTACGAATCTACGAATAAATAAATTCGTAGGTTCGTAGCCAATTCGTACATTCGTTACCACTTAGGCAGTTCGTAAACCTTCCTTGCTCTGGTCTCGCTCGGGCTGGTTGTTGAATCGGACAAACGGCTGGTGGCGTCTTTTAACTTGGCGGTGATGTCGGACTTTAGTCCTTTAAACCCTTCCAGCAAGGCCGCGACGGGGCTTAATAATTCGGATTTGGTCGGTTCAGCAAGCTGGTTTTGGGAACGCGGTTTTAACGAAAAAACATCCACTCCCGAGACCTGACGCTTAAACATAAAAACCCAAAAGGCCGATAGAATAATAAAACAAAAAACCAGCAGCACAATCATAACCCGCTTTTTGGCGTGGTCTGGCTTTCTTTGCAAATTATAGATAAAGTTGTATAAACTCATGCTTTGAAAAAATAATCCCAAACTACGAATTTATCCTAATGCTCCGAATGCAGAAATTAGGAGAATTAGGATAAATTGGGATTTTTTGGATTATGTTATCAACTTGTCCTCAACAGCACCACCTCAATCTCTTCCGGCGGCAGATCTGTTTTCTTTAGGGACAATTTGTTTTGCGCTTCGGTGCCGCTGGCGCCCATTTCTTTTAAAAAGGTGGTCGGCTTTTTTTCGGAATCAAAGCCCATAGGCACAACTAGCCTTGGTTCTATTTGATTAACCAGCTTGGCCGCGGCTTCGTTGGTATCGTCGTCGTTGCCCACCGCTACCATTAAAACATCTACCTCGCCCAAGCGGGCTAGCTGGTCTTCGTCTAATTCTTTGTCTGGCGCGCTCGGCCAGTGGCACAGCTTCATACCTTCCACTTCTATAATGTAAATAAGATCCTTGGCCGGCCCCAGCCAGCAGCGCACAAAGAAGTTTTTAAAGTCATATTCGCCCGGTCCGGCAATAACAAAAGCGGTGTTGGCCTTGCGTTCAGGCACGGTCATGGGGCGTGACAAGGCCACCACATCGCCGCCATCCCAGCGCACCGCCCGCGCGCCTTTTTCACCCTCAAAAGGATCAACCAGCAAAGTTGACCCTCCGCTTTCCACCCGAAAGCAGTTTTTGCCTTTCCACAGGATGTTCATAAAACGAATTTTATGCTCCCAAGATAACATAACTAAGTACCAAACTCAACCTGCCAGACTGTCGTTTAGAACAAAAAGCGCACCCGAAACTTCGGATGCGCCGCCGGCTCATTCAACCGGCAAATTCTGCATCGCGATTACGCGCCCTTTTGCGATGATGGCAATTTCCCTGCTGCCATCGCGGTTGATTAGAACAACGACGACCACACCGCCAACAGCGGCAGACTCCACCCGCTTGGTATTTAGATCAAATCCCAACTTCTCTTCTGGGTTTCCGTAGTCCATTTCCCTATCCGAGACTCCTCCACCCCACGACTTGAGCAGGGAATCAGTAGAAGGGTGAATCACAAACTCAATCTCGTTCTGTCCCAAGTCAAAATCGGGCGTGACCAAGCCGTTTGACATAAGGACACTGCGCACGGCCTTAAGAAAAGACTGCCTGCTGAACAGTTTTTGATCACTATCCAGGGAATGGATGTCGGCAATATAGCGACTCCCCAGATACACGCCGTATTCCTCACAACAACAACGGTGTTTATGCTCGGGATCGCCCAGCTTTAGACCGTCAACCTTGAACTCTCGCATGTAAACTTCCAGTTCCTTCACCCTTGCTTTCTTGGCAAGGGCCGCTTCTTGAGCTACAGCGGAGTCCAGTTTAGATTCAAGCTTCTTTATTTCGGCTTGAATTTCTTCCTTTTCACCGCCGCCTACAACCGGTGTGGTGGTGGAAAAAAGGGTGATGGCGAGTACTGTCAAAACCTGCATTTTGTCCTCCTTGCCTTAAAAAACTTTGTTGCCCCGTCTCCAGTTAAAGCGGGGACTATTAAAGAACCCCAATGTTATTAAGTATAAACAAAATATCCTAGTTGTCAATACCACCTCACCAGCCTAGCAGTCGAGGCATCTTGGCCTAGTTTTTATTCCACTCATCCTCCGTTACTCCAAGCTGTCTGATAATCTTTTTTACGAGTGGCGCGCCGATATCTTTGCCATGAGGGTTGGGGATAAATATTTTGTGGTTGCCCTTCTTTAGGTATTGATGTCTGGTACCTAAAAAGGGACCGGCAAAACCCAGCCCCCTTAATTTTTCTATTAGCTCCCGCCTACTTATTGGCTTTGGCATACTCTGGCTTTTGAGCGAAGTTTTTGAAGTGGGGGAGTTCTTGTTTCTGGTATAAGCTCACTAGAATATAGTCCTCTATAACCTCGGCCAAATCTTCTCTAACCTCCTTTTTGGTGTCGGCTTGCGCGTAAGCGCCGGGCAGATCATCAACACTGGCGCACCAGCTTTTGGTCTGACGGTCGTATTCGTAGGAAGCCTTTTTTAAGAATTTTTCTATGTAAGAATCAATAAAAAGCCGCATATGAGGTAAGCTTAGCATAATTTTGGTAATAGGTTCAACTATTGACAAATAATGCATGATTATAGTATTCTTATGGTAAGTTCCTTAAAGCGCTTTTTAACCCTTTTCACTTGGAGGATACGCAAATGGCGGGATTTCAGTTTCCGTTCGAGGGAGAATTGCACTTTCGTCATGTCGATGAAGTGTTGCCTTCGGCAGAGGCGGTGCTCGAGGAATATCCTTGGGACATCGATCACTACAACGCCCCGTACCTCGCAGGCAAGGCCACAGAGCCCGGTCATAAATTAGTTGAGTTGACCGCCGATCAAGCATTTGGAACAGCACCCACAGCGGAGTTGCCACAGGAGTGGTCTGAAGCCGACAGGATTACCGTCGTCGGGGATATCAGTCACGCGGTCAATATTGGAAGTGATTTCATTGTTGCCCGCGCATTCGATTTCCAGCAAGCGGGTGAGCTTGCTGGAAAGATGGGCTATCGGCCAGCGCAGGCAGGCGAGTTCCTGCAGTTGCTCTGGTGGCTTCAACAGCATGGTGAGCAGCATATCGGCTGGTTTTACTGCTATACAGGCAGGAAGCCACGATACGCTACTCTGGCCTATTACAACGGTCACGCGAAGCCCAGCGCGCTGCGCGTGATCTTCGATACTTACATCGGAGATCAGGTCGAGGAAGGGTATATGGAAGCCGCCGCGGAGACTCACTGTTTCTTCGTCCGCAGTCGCTAACATCCTGACCCACACGAGTGTGGGACATACCGCCCCGAGCTTGTCGAGGGGCGGTTTTTTATTCAAGCAGACAATACACAGGTGCGCGTTTTTCATTTCTCCTGTTTCTTTGTTACAATGTAAGGCATGAAAAGCAAAATTAAAGTCGTTGCCAAAAAATATATCACCAATGAGGTTTTAGCCCGAATGATCGCCAAAGGGTTTGAGGAGACGGCCAAGAAGGCTGATGTGGATAGACGTTTTGAGGGAGTTGGCCGCCGTCTTGATAGTGTCGACCGCCGTCTTGATAACATTGACCACCGCCTCAATGCCGCCACATCCGACATCGGTCTTATTCGTGCTGACATTCATGATCTCAAAATCACACAGACAGCCGATATTAAAAGTCTGTTGCCTCGCGTGGAAAGACTAGAAAAGAAGGTGGCGGCGTGATAGCCATCGTTTCTTCTAATTCGCCCCCTGCGCCGCCTCGATGCCGAACGAATCGGGGCCGTTTTTATTCAGACAGCAGTACCGATGGGGCTTGCCCCAGCCAGCCGCCTATGTTATATTTTCATAGCTTATTATGGAATCCCTACTTCAAGAGAAACCAGCCATTGAGACCAAATTGCCCGGCATGAAGGAACTGCTTCAGCAGAGGGGTGCGACCTTTGTGTTGCCCAAAGCGGGCGACAACCTAAACGGCGCGGTTATTGAAAAGGGCCGCAGCCGCATCTTTTTAGACTTGCCCGGCTTTAGAACTGCTATCATTTATAAAAGCGAATTTGATTCTTCCAGCCGCGGTTTTCAGGACATTAAAAAAGGCGATATTTTAACGGTTAAGGTGCTGGATTTAGAAAACCAGGAGGGCTATGTGGAGGTCTCTTTGAGCGAAGTGGATGCCGACAGGTCTTGGGAGGAAATAAAAAATCTAAAGGCAAAAGGCGAGGCCTTTGAGGTAAAAATTTTGGGGGCTAACCGCGGCGGCTTGGTGGCTCAAGTAAATAATCTGCCGGCTTTTTTGCCGGTCTCGCAGCTCGCTAGCGCCAATTATCCCCATGTTGAGGGCGGCGATAAAGACGAGATTCTAAAGCAGTTAAAAAAATTTGTGGGCCAAAGCTTAACGGTAAAAATAATAGACTGCGACCAGAAAAACGACAAAATAATTTTGTCGGAAAAGGCCAAAATTTCCAAAGAAATAGAAGCCAAATTAGCCAGCTACAAAGTGGGCGATGTGGTTAGCGGCGAGGTTTCGGGCATAGTGGACTTTGGCGCCTTTCTAATTTTTGACGGCATTGAAGGATTGATCCACATTTCGGAACTAGCCTGGCAGTTGGTGGAAAAACCCAGCGATATTGTAAAAACGGGCCAAAAGGTGGATGCTCAAATTATTGCCATTGAGGGCGGCAAAATTTCGCTGTCGTTGAAAGCCCTTCAGTCCAACCCCTGGGACGAAATGGAGAAAAAATACAAGAATGGCGATGTGGTTAGCGGCACAGTGGTAAAGTTTAACCCCTTTGGCGCTTTTGTTAGGGTGGACAACGAAATTCAGGGCTTGGCCCACATTTCGGAGTTTAAAACCTACAAAGACATGACCGCTCTTTTGGAGCTTAACAAAGACTATCAGTTTAGAGTAACCCTGCTGGATGCTAAGGAATATAAGATGACGCTGCAACCGGTTTCCTTGCCTGTCGTACCAGCCGCGCTCGGCGATTCCGGCGACGAAAAAACTCCCGCCGAGACCGAAATTCCCAATTCCCAATTCCCAATTCCCAATTCCTAATTCTATTTACATGAAAAATTTATTCAAAAACATCCTGCTGGCGCTGATTATTTTTATACTGCTGGTTTCAACATTCTCCGGCTTTTCCAGTTTGTTTAAAAAAGAGAATGTGATTTCGCTGTCTCAACTGGCCGCTAAAGTTAAAGCCGGCCAAGTTAAAAACATTGCCATTACCGATAATCGTGCCGCCGTAACTTTCAGCGACAACGCCGCCGCCGCCGTTGTAACCGATGGCGCCCTGTTAGAAAATCTAAAAAGCCTGGGAGTTGAACCCAAAGACTTGGCCGATGTTAACCTGGAGGTTAAAGAAGCCAGCGGCTTTGGTTTTGTTTTGCTTAATGTTCTGCCGGCCCTTCTGCCGTTTTTGCTGATCTTGGTTTTCTTTTGGCTGATGTTTCGCCAGGCCCGGGCCGGCCAGATGCAGGCTTTTAGTTTTGGCGCTTCGCAGGCCAAGGTGTTTGATCCCAACAAAGAAAAAGTCACTTTTAAAGATGTGGCCGGCTGCCACGAAGCCAAAGAGGAACTGCGTGAGGTGGTGGAGTTTTTGCGAAGCCCCGGCAAGTTTTTAAACATGGGCGCCCGCATTCCCCGAGGCGTAATCTTAATAGGCGCGCCCGGTACCGGCAAAACGCTTTTGGCCCGGGCCGTGGCCGGCGAGGCCAATGTGCCGTTTTTTCACATTTCGGGATCGGAGTTTGTGGAAATGTTCGTGGGCGTGGGCGCGGCCCGGGTGCGCGATCGTTTTAAGACCGCCAAAAAGCACGCGCCGGCCATTGTTTTTATAGACGAAATTGACGCCGTGGGCCGCCATCGCGGCGCCGGCTTGGGCGGCGGGCACGACGAGCGCGAGCAAACCCTAAACCAGATTTTGGTGGAAATGGACGGCTTTGAGCGCGACACCAACATTATTGTAATCGCCGCCACCAACAGGCCCGATATTTTGGACCCGGCTTTATTGCGGCCGGGCCGGTTTGACAGGCGCATTATTGTGGACGAGCCCGATTTAAAACAGCGCGAGGAAATTCTGCAGATTCACGCTCAAGGCAAACCCATAGCTGGGGAAGTGGTTCTTAAAAAAATCGCCGAGCGCACCCCCGGCTTTAGCGGGGCTGACTTGGCCAATCTGGTAAATGAAGCCGCTATTTTAGCAGCACGCCGCGACAAAAAAGAGGTTGGTCAAACCGAACTGATTGAATCCATTGAAAAGGTTATGCTCGGCCCCGAGAGAAAAAGCAAAATTTATTCGCCCAAAGAAAAAGAGATCGTGGCTTACCACGAAGCCGGCCATGCTCTGGTGGCTTCGTCTTTGCCTAACGCCGATGCGGTGCATAAAATATCCATTGTCTCGCGGGGCCGCGCTGGCGGCTATACCTTAAAATTGCCAACCGAAGAGATCAATTTTTATTCCAAAGCCAAATTCGCCGACGAGCTGGCCACTTTGCTGGGGGGCTATGCCGCCGAGAAGGTTGTGTTTAACGATGTTACCACCGGGCCGTGTTCCGACTTAAAAATCGCCTCCGACTTGGCGCGCCGTTTGGTAACCGAATACGGCATGTCGGAAAAAATGGGCCCGGTAACTTTTGGCGATAAGGAGCGATTGGTATTCTTGGGCAAGGAACTTTCCGAACACCGCAACTATTCCGAATCCGTGGCCACCAAAATAGACGGCGAGGTGGCGCAGTTTATAAACAGGGCCTACAAAACTGCATTGAGAATAGTTAAAGAAAAACGGGAACTCTTAAATAAAATCGCCGGTGTTTTGGTGGATAAAGAAACCATTGAGCAGCATGAGTTTGAGGTTTTAATAAAAAACTTCCAGCCCTCTAGCGCGATGGCCTAGGCAGCTTCTAGGGTCTGATAAGGTCTGATCTCTACACGCATCAAGCCGCAAAATGCAAATCAAAATCCTATCATTAAGCCACGATCGGATGATAATGATATAATTGGGTGTTGGTGCATATAAATTTATTCCAAAACCATGAGTGTTTTCTATTTGGCCATGGCCATATTGGCTTTGGCGTTTGCCATAATTCTTTATCCAACCCTCAAAAACCGATCCAATAAGTGAGTCTCGTGGTCTCATGGATGGTCAATTTTACCGTCCTGTAATGCCCTTGACAAAATACTACCATACCTGCTACCATTAAAGCGTTCTTTTAAATCGCTGGAAAAGCCGCTTTTGGCGGCTTTTCCGTTTCAACTTCTCAAAAAACCTTTTTAATTTAGGCCAGATGGCCTAAGGAGGGGAAAGTGAAGTCGCTAAAGAGTTTTGAATTTAAGGGCTATTGCATCGATGTTTTCGCCGTGTGCGCGATCGTCTTTGTAGTAATGATATCATGGGCGATAAGTTCCTCGAAGCACGTCGCTGTGCCCAGCGAGCGCTATCTGGTGTCCACGCCATCGGGGATAGAGGTAGCTGTGGATTACAACCTCAATCCATCATATACCCCTAAGGATGTGAGAGACATCCTCTACCATGTCGCTCTAGCGCACGCCCTTGACACAACCACGGTGGATATCCAACGGGACATGGAATTCGTGCTCAAAAAACTCGAGATCCTCGGGGCCGTTCGGGTAACACTGCGGCCATCTTAAAGAAAACGGTCGTTAAACTATTTGAACAGCCTGACCAGCTGTTCTTTTTATTGAGTGATTTCTGGATGTTCAGATAAGTACTGATCCCTCACATAAACGCCTAGTGTGGGCGCAATATTTTCTAGGTTCCGACTGGGATTATTGTAGAGATAGACCTTCAAAAACTCCATGTAAGGTCTGTCTTGTAGAAAATAAATAGATTTTACCGCCGCGACCTCGGCATCGTATTTCAGCTTGGGACTTTCACTATCAATAAACCCGAGGAAGTCTTTTCTGTTTCTTTCAAAAATGTTGTCAAAACCAATCCTTGCGATAAGATCTCTACCCTCTTGTGTTAAGTTAAGCGGGCTAAGCACCCCCAACTCTTTGGGATCAAACTTTGTATGGTACCTTGTAAGATAGTCGCTAATAACTTTCAGGTTATGCTTAATCCTTTCCGTAGATTGCTCCAACATCTTTAAAAGATGCAGTTTCTTGCCAATATTAATCAACGCCACGGCAATTGTAGGTATACCGATAGCAATGATAATGGTATTTACCCACTGTAGAAGAGTCATATTATTAAATTACCATATACAGCGATGAGTGAGAAATAAGAGGTTTTCCACTTTTAATGTGGTCTTGTGACGGTATTTCTGTTTTCGGGTCGCCTGAAATAGGAATAAATCTAAGCAGAATAGTTGATTGTGTTATCGCTGTGTGATTTTGACTCCATATACCACAAACAGCTACAATAAAAATACGAAAGGTGGCCGAGGAAAATTGCTCGGCATTGCATGGGCCAGTAGCTTAGTGGTTAAAGCACCGCCCTTATAAGACGGGGATCGATGGTTCAAATCCATCCTGGCCCACATATTGATTTGACATTTCTATTGGGGTTGCTACAATGGACTTACGATTGAGATAGCGCGATTAAGGACCGTTCGGAAGCGGTCTGTTTTATTTAAGGGTAACGAATTTACGAATATGATGCGAATCTACGAATTCGTAAATTAGTAATTAATTCGTACATTCGTTACCATTTAAACATGGTTGATTTAAAACAATTCATCTCGGCCATAGATCAAATTGCCGAAGAAAAAAACATACCCAAAGACAAGGTCATTGAAACTATTGAGATGGCCCTGGCCGCGGCTTACAAAAAAGACTACGGCGAACGCGGCCAGAATATTCGGGTGCGGCTGGATCAAAAAACAGGCCAAGCCCAGTTCTTTCAAGCCCTGCTGGTGGTGGATGAAAGCATGATTCTTTCCGAAGAGGAAATTGCGGTTCTGGAAAAAGAAAGAGAAGAGAAAAAAGCTGCTGTGGCCGGCCAGGAAACGGCTGAATCGTCCGTCCAGCCTGGACCTTCTGTGCCCGCGGTTTCAATAGAAGCCGAGGAAGAAGAAGAAACTGCCGAGCGCAAGATCCGCTTTAATCCCAAGCGGCACATTATGCTGGCCGAGGCCCAGAAAATTAAGGCCGACGCGGTTGTAAGCGAGGAATTGCTTATTCCTTTGGAAACGAAAGAGGACTACGGCCGCATTGCCGCTCAAACCGCCAAGCAGGTTATTCTTCAGCGCATCCGCGAAGCCGAGCGCGATGTTGCCTACGAGACCTTCAAAGAAAAAGAAGGTGATATTTTGTCGGCCTCGGTGCAAAGAATAGAACGCGGCGTGGTCTATTTGGATATTGGCCGCACCACCGGTGTTTTATTCCCCGAAGAGCAGATTCCCCAAGAACGTTACCGTATCGGCCAGCGCCTGCGCGTTTATGTGGTGCGGGTGGATAAAGACCACCGCGGGCCGGTAATAATTTTGTCGCGCCAGCACCCTCGGATTGTGGCCAAACTTTTTGAGCTGGAAGTTCCCGAAATCGCCAGCGGCGTGGTGGAAATAAAAGCCATTGCCCGCGAGGCCGGTTCGCGCAGCAAGGTGGCGGTGGTTTCCAACGATCCGGCGGTTGACCCGGTGGGCTCGTGCGTGGGCCAGCGTGGCATTAGGGTAACTTCGGTTATTAACGAACTGGGGGGCGAGAACATTGATGTTATTGCCTGGTCCGACGACGAGGCCAAATTTGTGGCCAATGCCCTTTCGCCGGCTAAGGTTTTAAATATAGACTTGGTTTCTGCCAGCCACACCGCGCAGGTGGAGGTTAGCGCCGATCAGTTGTCGCTGGCTATTGGCAAACGGGGGCAGAATGTTCGCTTGGCGGCGGAATTAAGCGGTTGGAGAATAGACATTAAAGGAGCGGAGAAGGCGGAAGAGAAAATTGAAGAGGCGGAGGAGGTGGAAGGAGTGGTATCGGGAGATGTCCCGTAGGGACAGAAATTAGAAATTAGTAATTAGTAATTAGAAATTTATTATGTCTTTTTTCATAATCCTATCCGGCCTCGCTGGCCTCTCTTACGGAGTGTTTTTGATTGTCTCCGTATTAAAAAAACCAGCCGGCCCGTCGGAACAGGTGGCTATTTCGGCGGCCATTCGTGAAGGCGCCAACGCCTATCTAAAAAGGCAGTACCGCACCATTGCCGTAATCGCCGCTCTACTGGCTGTAGTAATTTACCTCGCTCTAGATTTAAGCACGGCCGTCGGGTTTTTGTTGGGCGGGTTTTTCTCGGCCTTGGCTGGCTATGTGGGCATGAACGTGGCCACGCGCTGTAATGTTAGAGTGGCCGAGGCGGCTCGGCACGGTTTAAAAGCGGCTTTTAGTTTGGCTTTTAAGGGCGGGGCGGTAACTGGTTTTTTTGTATCTTCTTTGGCGCTTTTGGCAGTAACGGGTTTTTACCTTGTTACGGGTGATCTGTCGGCTTTAATTGGTTTGGGTTTTGGCGGCAGTTTGATTTCAATTTTTGCCCGCTTGGGCGGCGGCATTTACACCAAAGGCGCCGATGTGGGCGCTGACCTTGTGGGCAAAATTGAAGCCGGCATTCCCGAAGACGATCCGCGCAACCCGGCTGTGATTGCCGATAATGTGGGCGATAATGTGGGCGACTGCGCCGGCATGGCCGCCGATCTTTTTGAGACCTATGCGGTCACCATGATTGCGGCCATGCTTTTGGGTTCTTTCATCGCGCCCGGCTTAATAATGTTGCCCTTGGTGATAGGCGCCGTGGCTCTTTGGGCCAGTATTGCCGGCACCGTTTTAGTGCGGCTTTCGGATCAATCCAAATCCATCATGGGAGCTTTGTACAAAGGCTTGGCGGCTTCGGCCGCGCTGACCTTGGTAATCTTGTGGTTTGCTCTGCCGCGTCTGGTTGATTTTGTTTTTAATACCAGCGCGCTTTTTTGGTCGGCTGTGGTTGGCATAGCGGTTATGTTTTTAATGGTGCTGGCCACCGATTATTACACCGCCAAAAAATACCGCCCGGTGCGTTCCATCGCCCACTCTTCGCAATCGGGCCATGGCACCAACATTATTACGGGACTAGCCGTGTCTTTGGAAAGCACGGCCCTTCCGGTGTTGATAATTGTGGCTGGGGTGCTTATTAGTTTTAAGCTGTTTGGCATTTACGGCGTGGCCATTGCCGCTTCCAGCATGCTTTCTCTGGCGAGTATGATTGTTGCCATTGACTCCTTCGGCCCCATTACCGATAACGCCGGCGGCATTGCCGAGATGGCCGGTTTGGAAGAGAATGTGCGTGAGGTTACCGATGCTTTGGACGCGGTGGGTAACACCACCAAGGCGGTTACCAAGGGCTATGCCATTGCTTCGGCGGGATTGGCGGCGCTGACTTTGTTTGTGGTTTATGTGGTGGAGATACAAAAATTCGGCCAGCAGATTATTTTTCAATTGGCCGACCCCAATGTGCTGGCCGGCCTTTTGCTGGGCGCCCTGATACCTTATATCTTTGCTTCGTTTTCCATTCGCGCGGTGGGTCAGGCCGCCGCCGGTGTGGTGGGGGAAGTGCGTCGTCAGTTTAGGGATAGGCCCGGCATTATGGACCGCAGCCAGAAACCCGACTATGCCCAAGCGGTGGATATTGTTACCCGTTCGGCTCAAAAGGGAATGATCGTACCGGCTTTAATTCCGGTGCTCTTGCCTGTGCTGGTCGGCTGGTTCTTGGGTTTGGAGGCTTTGGGCGGGCTTATCGTGGGCGTGCTGATATCGGGTTTGTTTGTGGCCATTTCCATGACCTCCGGCGGCGCGGCTTGGGACAATGCCAAAAAATACATAGAAGACGGCCACTACGGCGGCAAGAAATCGCCGGCTCATCAGGCCGCGGTTACCGGCGACACCGTGGGCGACCCTTATAAAGATACGGCCGGCCCGGCTATAAACCCCATGATCAAAATAGTGAATATAGTAGCGCTGTTGATAGTGGGATTGCTTGCGTAAATTCAAAATTCAAATTGCAAAATGCAAAATGACAATGTAAAATTAAAAATTTTTAATTTTGATTTGTGATTTTGAACTTTGAATTTTGCACTTTGAATTCCTATCTGTGGAAGTTGAGCTCAAAAATCTCCCCAAGTCTCAAGCCGAGCTAACTGTGGAACTCTCTCCCGACGAGATGTCCGTATATTTTGCCGCTGCCGCCCGAGAATTGTCTCGCTCTCACCCCATAGCCGGCTTTCGGCCGGGCTTGGCGCCCAAGGATGCGGTCATTCGCGAGGTCGGGCAAGACAAGTTTAACCGCCTGGCTTTTGATTTGGCGGTTAGGGAAAGTTTTTCCAAAACTGTTTTGGATCATCAGCTGGAAATAGTGGGTGATCCCCGCATTGCAGTTCTAGATAAGAAGTCCGACAGTTTCGCAAACACAGGGTTTGCCTATCGCGCGGTGATAAGCGTGGTGCCGCAAGTTGATGTGGGTAACTGGCGCGCCATCAAGACGCCGCTGGTTGAGGTGAAGGTTGAACCAAAAGACGTGGATGCGGTCTTGGAAGATATCAAAAAGTCGCGCGCCGAAAATACCAGCGTGAATCGCCCGGCTCAAAAGGGCGATCGGGTGGAGATTGATTTTTTGGCTCAAGTGGACGGCGTCATTATAGAGGGAGGTGAATCCAAACAGCATCCTTTGGTTTTGGGCGAAGGACATTTTATGCCCGGTTTTGAAAACGAACTGGTTGGTTTGAAGGAGAATGAAACGAAAAAGTTTTCGCTGGACGCGCCGTCAGATTACCACAAAAAAGATTTGGCCGGCAAAAAGGTGGATTTTGAAGTAAAAATGTGTTTGGTTCAGGAAAGAAAATTGCCCGAGATAAACGATGAATTGGCGCGCTCGCTGGGCCGGTTCGGTTCGCTGGAGGAATTAAAAGCGAGTCTGGCCGAGGGTCTTAAGGCCGAAAAGGAAGCCCGGGCTAAAGACGAGCGTCGAGCCAAAATAGCCACAGCCTTGGTAAAAAATATCAACGCGGAGTTGCCCGAAGAGTTGGTGGAACTGGAACTGGATAAGATGTCGGCTGAACTGGAAGATTCCTTGGCCCATATGAATTTGGACAAAGAGAGTTATCTGGCCCATCTTAAAAAAACGCCCGAGGATTTAAAGAAAGACTGGCGGCCGCAGGCCGAAAAAAGAATCAAAGTATCACTGGCTTTGCGGCAAATCGCCCGGCATGAAAACATTGAAGTGGCCGAGGCCGAGGTGGAAGATAAGCTAAGCCAGTTGTTGCGCAACTCCCCGCCCGTGCGCCCGGGCCAAAACCTGGATTTGACTTCCCTACGCGGGTATGTTAAGGGTATGATAAGGAATGAGAAGGTGTTTGAACTTCTTGAAAGTAATTAAAGTAATTAGTAATTAAGTAATTGATTTAGTTTGTGAATTACCTAATTACCAGTTACTTAATTACTGAATTTCATGAATTTGATCCCCACCGTTATTGAAAAAACAACCTATGGCGAGCGGGCCTACGACATTTTTTCACGCCTGCTTAAAGAGCGGATTGTGTTTATCGGCGGGCCGATTACCGACTCCGTGGCCAACATTGTTATCGCCCAGCTTTTGTTTTTGGAAAGCCAGGATCCCAAAAAAGAGATCAAGCTTTACATCAACAGCCCGGGCGGCTCGGTTACGGCCGGTATGGCCATTTACGACACCATGCAGTTCGTAAAGAGCGATGTTTCTACCATCTGCATCGGTATGGCGGCCTCTATGGCGGCCACCATTTTGGCGGCTGGCAAAAAGGGTCGGCGTTTGGCTTTGCCCAATGCCGAGGTTTTGCTTCACCAAGTTATGGGCGGCGCCGAAGGGCAGGCGGTGGAGATAGAAATTTCGGCCAAGCACATAATCAAAATAAAAGACAAATTGAATCGGATTTTAGCCAAGCACACCGGCCAATCGTTAAAGAAAATAGAACAAGACACCGACCGCGATTTTTACATGTCGGCCGAAGAAGCCAAGGCCTACGGCCTGATTGATGAGATTATTACGGCGAAAAGGTAAAAAGTTCTTTTAGAGTCCTTTTGAAAGGAGGTGAGGATAATGGCGCATCGATGCAAGCATGGGAATCTGATCAAGGACAGTTACGAGGATTGTCCCAAGTGCCTGGATGATCATTACAGGGAGGAGGACAAACTGACTCCGGCGGACAAAGCAGAGCGGGAAATAATATACCGCCGATATGCAGACAGAAACCGCCGAGGGTCCTGACAAAAAAGTCAGGGCCAGCCCAAACCAGCGTGAAACCGCACGCTGGTTTTATATTTTCTGGCAGAATGCCTCGCCCCTGGCCTACCACCTGCCCTGCCTACCGGCAGACAGGGCAGGTGGTGTGGTTCTTCATTGCAAAAATCTAAAAGTAGAAAGAAGCGTTTGGTGCAGAGCTCGGGCCGATGGGCTGATGAGCCGGGCGTCGGGGAAGTCGGTGGAAAATTCCACAACAACGTTCGGGCTAAATATATAGCTGACCACGGAATAAACCTGCCGCCCAATAACATATTCTTCGCGCCTAACAGCCGGCTGTCCGTCTGCCATTAGTTTTTCTTCTTTTAGAATATGAAAGCTTGGCGCAGCTTGGTTGGCGGTGTCAATTTCTTTTAGGAATGATTCCAAGTTGGGGTAGTTGCGATTTGACCGGGCCAGTATCTTAAAATCTATTTTGGGGTTGGAGTTTTTAACCTGCAAATACTCTTCGCCCTCAAATCCGCCGCCGTAAATAAAAGTCCAATGATGGGGATATTTTACCTCAAAAAACTTGTTGCGCTTGGTTTGGTACAAATACCAGCCGGCCGTCTCGTCGGCGGCAGTTCCGGCGGCGGCTTGGGGTGTGTTTTTAGCGGCTTTGGGGCCTAAGGCCAGATACATGGATCCCACTACCAAAGATACCAGCATTAACAGCCCAAAAAGCTGATTATTGGGTTCTTTGGGCTGGGTCTTGGGTGTGTTGTTTTTTGGTTTGCTCATTGGAACGCATTATGACAAGGTGCCGTTTGGATGTCAACCCCGCCCTTGAAGAAGATAGACAGGATAAACCAGCAGTCTCTTTACTGACAATAATCTCTTCTTCTTAAGCCACTCCAATCATAAAACCACAGGATCTTCTTCAAGGGCGGGGTCAAATGTCTTTATAGGTAAGCCCTAATTTATTTATAGACTTACGCACTTTAGTTCCTCCCCTAGTATAGGGGAGGTTAGGAGGGGTAGAGT
>CAZGLK010000008.1:0-24384 GCA_964526375.1 uncultured Candidatus Saccharibacteria bacterium
TATGTTATCAAGTCGTAAAATAGAGATTTTAACTGTTGTTGATCTAGATTCTGCCCCCTAATGTTTTTATCCAGCCCGAGTTTTTTGAACGCGGCTTCCAGTTTGTCGGCTGGAATTGTTTTAGAGCGTCTTAAATTGTTCCAAAGCGTTTGGCGCGGCTGTCTAAAAACTATTTTTAGGAATTCAATAAAATTCTCCGAGGCGAATTTTGGTTGGCGCGATGATGGTGAGGGGGTTATTTTGATTACCGCCGAATCCACTTTAGGCCGCGGCCAAAAGCAATCCCTTTTTACCTTGAACAAAACTTTAGTCTCGGCGAAACTCTGCACCAGCGATGAAAGATAATTAGCTTTGGGCGGCCGGGCGGCGATTCTTTGCCCCACTTCTTTTTGCACCATCAGCACCATCTCCCGCGGCGGATTTTTAGAAAACAAGAATTTTTGGATTATCGGACCGGTGATGTAGTAAGGAATATTGGCGACGATTTTGTAAGGTTTTTTGATTTTTGTTTCATCGAATTGCAAGATGTCCCCGATCGTTATCGTTAATCTTTTTTTGGAAATTGGAAATTGGAAATTGGAAATTAGCAGCCGGGTTAGGCTTTCGTCTTTTTCTACGGCAATCACTTTGGCTCCAGCCTCTAGCAATGCCCGTGTTAAAACTCCTGTTCCCGGGCCGATCTCCAGCACACGCTCGCCAGGTTCTAAGTTGGCTGCGGCGATTATTTTTTTAACCACGGCGCCGGAGATTAAAAAATGCTGACCGTGGTATTTGACCGGGCTAAGATGCCGCGATTTCAAGTCGGATGTTGTTTGCTGTATCATGAACGTTTAATGATAACATAATCCAAAAAATCCCTGCCTGCGGCAGGCAGGCTAATGTATCCTAATGCTCCGAATATACGCACAAGTAATTGGGTAACTAGGTAATTAAGTAATTAGGAGTATTCGGATAAATTCGTAGTTTGGGATTATTTTATCAAGCCACCAACGACACAAACTCAATCAGCTTCTCCGGTATATCGTCCAAGAATCGTGACGGCATGGCGCTTTCGGTTCGGCCGTAAAGGTTGCGCTGGCAGGCAAATGAAATATAGGCCCGTTCCTTGGCTCGGGTTAAACCCACATAGGCCAGTCGCCGCTCTTCTTCCATTTGGGCCGTATCGTAAAAACTTCGCGAATGAGGCAGTAGTCCCTCTTCAGTCCCAACCATAAAAACCACTGGAAACTCCAAGCCCTTGGCCGAGTGCAGAGTCATTAAGTTTAGCTCGCCCTGATCGTGCGAAACGTCGTCGGCGCTGGCGGTTAAGGCAATTTCTTCAAGCAGTGCCGTTAAGCCCAAAGGCGGTGGCAGACGGTCAAATTTGGCGGCCACGCTCACCAGTTCCAGTACATTCTGCCAGCGCGATTCGGCGGCTTCTTCGGCCGAGCGGTATTCCGCGGGCGAATTGGAAACAAAGTCGGCCAGGTAGTTTTTGTAGTTTATTTTGGCCAGCAAGGTTTTTAGAAACTCGCTTGGCTTTTTTTGGGCAGCCAGGTCTTTTAACTCGGCTATGAGGGCGAGAAAGCTCTGGATCTTGGGGTTGGCCGATGTTAAGCCGGGTGATGAGGCCAATTTTTCCCAGCCGACCTTACCGATGCCGCGCGAGGGTATATTGATGATTCTTTTTAGGCTTAAAAGGTCATTGTGGTTTTGGATAAATCTTAAGTAGCTGATGATGTCTTTAACTTCTTTGCGCTCATAGAATTTTAAGGCGCCCACCAAGCGGTAAGGCCAGCCTTCTTGCATTAGGGCTTCTTCAAAAACCCGCGACTGGGCGTTGGTGCGGTATAAAACCACGAAGTCGTTTAAGTCCTTGGCCAACGACTCCTCGGCCAGAATGTCTTTAATTTCCTGAACTACAAAGTTGGCCTCGTCTATTTCGGAAAAGGCCTCCACAATTTTTAACTTGTCGCCCTGTCCCCGGCGGGTCCAGAGGCGCTTGTCGGTTTTGTAAGTGTTTTTTTCTATGATGGCCTGCGAGGCGTCCAGAATGTTTTGAACGCTGCGGTAGTTCTCTTCCAGTTTTATTATTTTGGCCTCGGGGTAGTCTTTTTCAAAATTTAATATGTTTCTAAAGTCTGACCCTCTAAAAGAGTATATCGCTTGAAAATCATCCCCAACGACGCACAGATTTTTGTGTTTTTGGGCCAACAGCTTCAAAAAAACATACTGGGCCTGGTTGGTGTCTTGGTATTCGTCCACTAAAATGTATTGAAACTGGTTTTGATATCTTTCCAATACAGGCGGAAATTTTTGGAAAATTTTAACGGCCAGTAGCAAGAGGTCGTCAAAATCCACGGCATTGGCTTGGTTCAGATAATTTTGATATTGGGCGTAAACGCGGCTGACGGTCTGTTCGTAAAAGTCTTGGGCGGCGCGCTGGTAAGTCTCGGCGTCAACCAGCTCGTTTTTTTGTTTGGAAATAATAGCGGCAATGGCGCCGGGTTTGAACCTCTCGGAGCTTAGGGCTAAATCAGCCATAGCTTCTTTTACGCAGGCCAGAGAATCTTTATCGTCGTAAATGGTAAAATCGGCGCCGCGGCCGAGATGGTGGATTTCGTGCCGCAGAATTTTGGCGGCTAAAGAATGAAAAGTTCCCACAAAACTTGGAACTTGGATCTTGGAGCTTGGAGCTTGGAGGTCGCGGTGTAATAGTTTTTCAACCCGTGTTTTCATTTCCTGGGCGGCCTTGTTGGTGAAAGTAAGCGCCAAAATGTTTTCGGGCCTGACGCCCTGCTCCACCAAATAAGCCAGCCGGTGGGTTAAAGCCCGGGTTTTGCCCGAGCCGGCTCCGGCGATAATCAGCACCGGGCCGTTTATGGTTTGAGCCGCCTTGGCCTGTTCTTGGTTGAGTTGATCTAAAATGGAGGACATCGGGTATATTATATCAGATGAGGACAAGAAAATGACAAATTCCAAAGCTCAAATGTCAAACCAAATCCAAATGACTAAATTATCAAAAAATCTTTTGAATTTTGGGTTTTGATATTGGTTTGGCCTTTGGATTTTGACATTAGTATTGGTTTGTTCAGTAATAGTCTGCTGTGGATGATTTGGGTTGCCAAAGGGGGCCAAAATGCTATCATTAACGCATTGCCCTGGTTTCCGGGGCCGAAGCCAACTGCTTGGCTTCGGCGGGCACACGAGCGCGAAGCGCGAAGTAATTTTGCCCAGGAACCGAAGCCAACTGCTTGGCTTCGGCGGGCACACGAGCGCGAAGCGCGAAGTAATTTTGCCCAGGAACCGAAGCCAACTGCTTGGCTTCGGCGGGCGATTAAGCGAGGCGTCCCCGCCGAGCGTCAAGAATCGCCCGGGGTATTCTGCCCGATATCGCTTGTTTTATAAGCTAATCTAAGTCCCATAAGTACAACTCAAACAAATTTCCCGCCGGAAAGTAACCGCAGTTGGTTGAGACGATTAACAGACGGAATCAAACGGGTGAAATTGTGGTGGGAAGATCGCCTGTCCGAAGGACTAGCCCCTTTCTTTAAGGAGAGTTGGTCTTTTTTATTGCATCGGTTGCCCCGCCGCAAGGCGTTGGTTATTATCGGTATCGTGATTGTTGCGGCTGGCAGCGCGGGTTGGTTGTTTTCGGGCAATGATTATCTGCCCTTGGATTCGGCCAATACCGAAATTACCGAAGAGATTGATTCCGGCTCGTCCATCTTAAAAGACATTTTGCCTCGGGAATCCCCGGTGGCGGGCGCGCTTTTGTTTGTAAGCAATTTGGAGAGCAGGCTGGTGGGTTCTTTTTCCAAGAGGGCTTCGGATGGATCAGCCGGCATACTTGGCGGGCCAGACCAAACCAGCGAGATCAGTAATTTGGAAACAGCTTCGGCGAGCGCTCTAGTGGCCCAGGGGCCGGTGCTGGCTGTGGTGCCGTCGGGCGGCATTTCGGAATACGAAGCCGACAGCAGCATCTTAACTTACGAGGTTGAGGCCGGCGATAGTTTGGAACTGATTGCCGAATCCTTCGGGATTTCGGTGGAAACTTTGGTGGGGGCCAATAATTTTAAGAAGGGTGTTAAGTTAAAACCCGGCGATAAAATTTCAATCTTGCCGGTTGATGGTGTGCGCCATGTGGTTAAGCGCGGCGACACTCTAGATAGTATTGCCGCCAAATACAAAGCCGACAAAAACCGGATACTGGCCTTTAACGGTTTACCCGACAATGGTTTAATAAAACCCGGTGATGAGTTGATTATTCCCGGCGGCCGGCATGTGCCCATAAGCCCCAAACAAGCGCCGGCTAAGGAAATTCCGGTTTCCAGTTTGCCTAATTTGACGGGCTATTACGGCCGGCCGGCCGGCGGCCGCATTACCCAGGGCTTGCATCCGTTTAACGCGGCCGACATCGGCGGGCGCGATTGGTGCAATACTCCCCTTTACGCTTCGGCCGCAGGCAAGGTTGTCTTGGCGGACGGTCAGGGTTGGAACGGCGGCTACGGCAAATACATTAAGATCGCTCACGATAACGGCACCATAACTTTGTATGCCCACGCCTCTCAATTACTGATAAGCGAGGGCCAGCCGGTAGCCAAAGGCCAGACCATTGCCCTAATGGGTTCTACCGGCAATTCCACCGGCTGTCATGTGCACTTTGAAGTCCGCGGCGCCCGCAACCCTTTCGCCCAGTAATGGAAGTTTGACCTCGGACTCGGGATTGGATGTCCAAGTTCAACAATCTTTTCCACAACCACATTTGACACCCGAGATACATCTGCTATAGTTAAAAGTGCTAACCACGGAATGCAGTCGTGCCCCGAAAAGTCCGAGACCATCTCGGTCTTTTCTTTTTTGCGTGATAGAATACAAAAGTGGAGTCCGAGGGGCCACTTCTGGTGAGCGTTTCGTGGTTAGCACTCGGAATGAGGGGTTCGATTCCCCTTGGCTCCACGCCAAAAACTCCCGATGTTGCATCGGGGGTTTTTGGTTTCTAGCCCCGGCCATGACATTTTGAATCAATTAGGACTTACCCCTTTAATCCTTTCCCCTCCTAGAATAGGAGGGGTGGGGGTGGTAGACGCGCAAAGAGATGCTTTTGTTGTATGGCACAGCCTACCCCTCCTAACCTCCCCTATGCTAGGGGAGGAACTAAGGTGCGTAAGTCCTATCAATATTCTATGTCAATTTTGCGGGCGGTTCGGATCTATTCCACAAGGCGTTAAAAATCATCCGAAAGGTTTCGGTATCGGCTTGTTCTGCACCGGTTTGTAATTTGGTTAAAATTATGATATAACAAAAATATGCTTGAAAATGAACTAAAAAATTTGGGTCTTTCCGAAAAAGAGGCCAAAGTCTATTTGGCCACATTGGAGCTTGGGAACGCCACTGCTCAGGAGGTTTCAAAAAAAGCCGGAATTAACCGGGCCACCACCTATTTTGTTTTGAAACAACTGATGGATTTGGGTTTGGCCAGTGAAACCGAGGAAAACAAAAAAACAAAGTTTGTGGCGGAGAGTCCAGAACGGTTGGGGGTGTTGTTGAAAAAGAAAGAGGAAGATTTAAAATTTAACGAAAGTTTGTTAGAAAACATTCTGCCACGGCTGCGCTCGGTGTACGGTCATTCTGAAAATAAACCCGTGGTTAGGTTTGAGGGGTCGGAAGGTGCTAAGAATTTAAGAGAAGAAATCTTGAAGTTGAAAAACGAGGATCTGCTTGCTTTTACTAATCTTGATTTAGTGAAGTCTGTTTTTTCTTCAAAAGAAAACCAAGAGTTTATAGAAAAAAAGGCAAAAAACAAAGTTAAAACGCGTTTTATATACACCGCTTCTTTTGCTGCTAAAACCAACCCAAGGTTTTTAGAGGAAGCGGTAAGGATTCGAGACAAAGATGTCCGTATTTGTGCTGATATAACTATTTATGGAGATAAAATAAAAATTGCAAAAATAAAAAACAAAGAAAACATTGCTCTGGTGACCATAGAAGACAAAGATATCGCCGATACCTTAAAGAGTCTGTTCAAACTGGCTTGGCAAGGAGCCAAAAAATCGGCCCATAAATAGAGAAGGGCTTTCATCGTCGAAGGTATGATACTATGATATCAACAGATGAAAGCCCTTTTGTTGTGGCGAGCTGTTCCCTGCTATTTTGCGTTAGCTAACGCAGGGAAATTGGGATTCAAAACCCGATCGGCAGCCACCTAGTGCCCTGTTCCCATTTTGCCCTCCTTGGGGGGCTTCGAAAAAAGAGGGTTGAGTAATCCTGCTCTTTCTCTTTCCACAAACCCTCCAGAAAAAGAATAGTGAAAATATGGGTTTATCCGCCCTCAAAAGGGCGGAGGCTAAAGAACTTCCCTAAAAAGGGATACCTATATGGTATCGCAAGTGCTATGCTTTTGTCAAATCGCACTAACATTTTTAACCAGACTAGCTGATACGGAATTTTTTACAGAAATTTTTGTTTGTTGATTCTAACAGATAATATATACACAAAAAGTGGCTTAAAAAGGCCATTTTTTGCTTGTAAGCCATATAATCTGTTGGGGGGGCTTGACAAATTTTTATGGGGGGATTATACTTGGCAGCGTACCATAACAAAAGAAAGCACAAGCAAGCCGCCGCCCGATTATTTGCTAAACAAATATATTAAGCAAAACGGGTTAAAAGGCCGACTTGCTTGGGTTATAGGGGCAAATTCTGTTAGAAACGTGGGTTTCTGGCAGGATAAGGAAAGCCGGGAAACACCTTTCCTTGCCCGTTGGGTATGCATATAATCTCGTTCACCGAGAGGGAGATGAGGCAATATATCGCATTAGACGCGACCTCGCCTCTCTTCCGGTGAACGAGAACGCAAGTTCATAGTTCAGTTTAAATTCTCGGGATAAGGGTTCGCGACTTTTAACCCGAGAGCTGAATAGCGGCCAGCCATACTGCGATAGGGTGAGCCTTCCCCTGAAAAACGCACTTGTCGCAGTGGGATGTTTTTTGCCAAAGGAAGGATAGGCAGCATCCAGGACTTGAGGAAAACTGATGAGCGCGCGAGCCCGTCTTCTGATAAGCCGATCCCAATATGGGACGGTGGATAAGAAGATGCCCTGGGAGATAAAACCGGTGGTCAGCAAGTACTCAGGTTCCAGCCGCTACGGGTTTTTGTTCTTTCAGAGGAGAGTATAAATTTAGGAAAGCTCTTGGCTATAAGCTAATCTTTCCTCCTTTTCCGAGTTCGTCATCTTCTCAAATTAAAGAAAGGAGGTGAAAAAATGGTTTCATGGTGGTGGTATTTAGGGGCAACTATCCTGTCCTTCGGGACCGTGATAGCTCTCATCCCGGTTATCCGGGACTTCCTGCAAAGGAAGTAAGAGTGCCCAGCCAAACTCCCCGTACTCCGGTTGGAGGGGGTTGCCTGAAAATCCACAGGCGCAAAAGCATGGGTGAAAGTTTTTGTCCCCGTTTGAACTTTATCAAATGGAGAGCCGTGCGGAAGCAGGGCCGTCGGAGCCATCCGTTAAATGGTACGCACTTTGGGCAATCAAAAAACCGATTGCCTCTGTATTTCAGATTACAAGCCAAACGGGTTTGCGGTTTGAATGGCGGAGAAGTTCTTTGTTAATTTCTGATGTTTGGCAGAAGCGGTTTGATTGGAAGTTGATTTCTGGTTAAACCGCTTCTCGCCGAGCTGACCTGCCGAGGATTGCAGGCGTGACCTTTGAATAGGCACGAAAAAAGAAAGGAGGCGTAGAGATGAGAATCACGGACAACCCGTTTCAAAAATGGTCGTACGGCGACTCCAAGACATGGAGGAATTGTCTTGAGGTGTCGGCCTGCGCCATGGCGGCGGAGAAACTCAACATCCCCCACGGGATTGTAAATGCAGCCTCCCATGCTTGGTATCTGGACGTGGAAGTTGAAGATCTTGAAGACAAGGCGTTATATCAGGTGAGAATCCTGGTGGAAGCCCAAAAGATCAAGGCGGCTACGGTTCAGGAACAGGCAGAAGAGCTGTATTTACTATCCTAGGAGGACTAGAGTTTCCCAAAGCCCGGTGTGCAACCACCGTGACCAAGGACTGTGCGCGAAAAAACAAGGCGAGCTTGATAAGGCACAGTGAGCTTGGAGAACCGGCATCACCCGCCGTCTTCTGTAAAACTTGCACCCTCTGCGAGTTAAAGAAGAAAAGGGGCAACTGCGAAGGCGAAAAATTTCCTTCGCTTCCTTCCAGAGTTCGTTTCCTGATTTTGTGAAGTGGACTCTGTGAGGAAGTTTAGATCTTTAACTTTTGATTTTTTTGAAAGGAGGCCAGAAATGGCTTTTTCACGAGTTTTAGTTGGTCCGAAGGTGGACCTGGACGTGATCACAACCGCCTATCTTTTTGGCGTGAGCCGGGAAGACAAGGTGGAGGTGATTCGCTCCGGCCATGCTGATGAGGCTGACCTCGTCGATTTCTCGGTGCTCTGCATTGAGGTTGGCGGGGAAGGCCGGGCATCGGCGTTTTGCTTTGATCATCACGCCATTGGCGGTCCGCAGGAGGCGGCTTGCAGGCAGGCGTATGGTTTTATTGAGACCCTCTCCTTCTCTGTCCCCGGGAAGAAGTATTCGCTTTCCCCGTCTCCGGTAGATTGGGACTTTGCCGGAATGGTCGTGGCTTACACCGAGGTGCTGGATACTCGCGGCGGCGAGGCCCTGCGCCAGGAAGCGGATCGAATGGGCATTCCTAAAGACGAGATGTTTCCGACTCTGTCGGATATCATCTCTGGGATGCTTTTGACGGTTCGTGACCCGGTGCAGCAACTCTACGCCGGCGTGGAGATTCTGCGGCGGCTGGAGACGGCCGGGTGGGATGAGGTTCATCATTCGCGGTTTGGCGAGTATCTGGATACCAAACCGTTGGAGGAGGATTTTATTCCGCTTTTCGGCCCCATTCGGCTGGACGAATTCGCTCCGTATGTTGAGGCCAAGAAGGAGAATCAGCGTCTTCTGGCCGAGACCTTGGAGTGCGCGGTGTGGAGTGAGACCGCCTCGGGCCTCAAGCTGGCCTGGCTAGAATCCAACTTTTTCGGCGCGCCTGGAGCATTGTATGCCCACGGCGCCGAGGTGGTTGTGGTTTTCAACCCGGCTTTTGGCCAGCCGCCAGTGCCGAAGTTTACAGTTGCCGGAAACAACATTGTTGTTTTGCAGGCGCTGGAGAAGCTGAACGCGCTGGAAAGTGCCTGGGGCGGGCCGGCCACAGGCACGATTATCGGATCACCGCGCGAGGGATCGGTTTTGACTCTGGAGCGGGTGGTCGAGATCGTGCGGCAGACCCTGTAGTAAGACGAGAGTTTCTTAAAAGACCTTCTCGGTGTCGCTGGCGCACCGAAGCCGACGAGTTAATTCTCGTGAGGGTCTGCCTAGGGGTGATCGCCCTACTAGGTTGAACAGGCAGGGCTTCTCCGGAAACATGCGTGGGGGCTCACAGGCCATCGGGAGCGATAGTTACGACTATCAAACCGGAACGAATGGCCAGTCAGCAAAAAAACAGCGCAGGAATGAACAATTCCTGCCCTTACATGAGTCCATCAAAGATGTAGAAAATTTGATGGATTCATGAGAGGTTGTGATCTTTTGAAAATTATTAATTGAAAGGAGATGAAAGGATGACAGCGGAAGAGGTTTTGTTGGAGCTGATGATGGAGGGCAGGGTCGTGCTTCCAGAAGGGACCGTTGTGGAACTTACGCTCGACATAGAGCGGAAAGTGGACCCAGAGGATCACGACTGGAACTATCTTGATCCACACTCCGAAGCGCCCTGGTCTGGCATGGATCAGGGTCGAGTGAAAATCACTCCGGCGATGAAGATAGTTCGGCCCTAGAGCTGTGGAGTGCCCAGCCAAACTCCTCGTACTCCGGTTGGAGGGGGTTGCCTGAAAATCCACAGGCGCAAAAGCATGGGTGAAAGTTTTTGTCCCCGTTTGAACTTTATCAAATGGAGAGCCGTGCGGAAGCAGGGCCGTCGGAGCCATCCGTTAAATGGTACGCACTTTGGGCAGGGGTTACAAACAAAAACTCCTGCCCGCCAATTCTTTCAGGCGAACCAAGACGGTTGGCACGAGAGAATTGGCGAAGGCAAAACAATTTCGCCAAATAGTTCTTTGTAAAGTTAAAAATCAATAAACAGAAAGGGAAGAAATGGATCAGAACGAATTAATCATGGAACTTCTCGAAGCATCAATGGCACTGGGACTTCTGAAGGTCAAGGAAGAATCAGTGCTGGGGGTGAGATCAATATCGTACGATTACCCGCCGTACGGCATTAAGGGGAGTTTCTGTGTTTGCGCGGGTATGGACTGGAAGAAGGAACTGGCGTTCAAGATTGGGCTTGAACTCCGTTTACGGAACCTCTTCCTCTTTCCATGCTCCTAGCGCGGAGCCACGAATAGCCGCGCGAAAATAAATGAAGTGGATAAGGTGACGGATATAAAACTGGAAGAAACCGTCACGATGGCAATCAAAAAACCGATTGCCTCAGTATTTCAGATTACAAACCAGATTGGTTTGCGGTCTGAAAGGCAGGAGAGTTCTTTTTAAATCAACAATAAAAAAGGAGAATAAATGGTCAAAAAATTCCGAGCGATCGAAAACAAAATTAGATCGCTCCGCAATGATCGTGCCACATCAACAGTAGCAGCAAGTTGCTTGAGCTGCGACATCGGTCCCAATTGGCTGATCGCGATTCAAGAAATTTTCACAAGCGAAGGGCTTGATTCCTTCCTTGTGATCGCTGCTCTAGGAGCTACCGAGGATGGTCGTCGTCACGCAATTCAGGTAGGAACCGACGGTAAGCTGGTTGTAACGAATCAGTATTGCCTTCCGGTGGAAACCTTCCTGGATGCGGTGGCAGAAATCCTGGACTAGGTCCGGCACAACTCGGAGCCGCTAAGGACGGCTTGGCAACAGAAGATGTCCTCTCCCATCCCAAAAGGAGACAGCACCATCCTTTCAACGATTTTCGGGCAATCAAAAAACCGATTGCCTCTGTATTTCAGATTACAAGCCAAACTGGTTTGCGGTCTGAAAGGCGGAAAGTTCTTTTAAGAGTGTTAAGGTTAATGTGTGGTAATGTAGTGATAAATCCAGTTGTGGTGGCCGCAGGTAATAAAAAATACCGAGCGAGCATCTCGGAAACGGAAAAGAATACGATAGGCTTGATCAACGCGAAAACTCCAATATTCTTTCCCCCTCGGCTTCAATTTTTCAGTTTGGAGGGACGGATGGAAGAGGTTTGTGCGGAATAGGATCTCTTTGCGTTCCGCTTTCTTCTGAACAGCAAGAGGCAGTTCTTGGTAGCGCTTTTTAAATTCAGGAGTATAGAAAATTTCAGTCATGGACGCCGAAAGTCCTTTAGACTGTGGAGCCGTCGTGCCTTGCCCTGAACAATTTCTTGTTCAGCGTGGTCAACGCTATCTATAAATTCTTTACGAAGAAGGCCAAGGTCTGCCGCCAGACGTTCAAAACGATTCGCGTCAAGCTCAATTGTAATCCGGCGCTTTGCGGCTGGTTTGGCAGTAATGGTCAGCGAGTTCATATAAAAACATCCTATCAGAGCCATGCTTACATAGCAAGCTTTTACAGGTGATCATTTAGAGTCGGTGGTTTGATGATTGCCTCTGTATTTCAGATTACAAGCCAAACTGGTTTGCGGTCTGAAAGGCGGAAAGTTCTTTTAAGAGTGTTAAGGTTAATGTGTGGTAATGTAGTGATAAATCCAGTTGTGGTGGCCGCAGGTAATAAAAAATACCGAGCGAGCATCTCGGAAACGGAAAAGAATACGATAGGCTTGATCAACGCGAAAACTCCAATATTCTTTCCCCCTCGGCTTCAATTTTTCAGTTTGGAGGGACGGATGGAAGAGGTTTGTGCGGAATAGGATCTCTTTGCGTTCCGCTTTCTTCTGAACAGCAAGAGGCAGTTCTTGGTAGCGCTTTTTAAATTCAGGAGTATAGAAAATTTCAGTCATGGACGCCGAAAGTCCTTTAGACTGTGGAGCCGTCGTGCCTTGCCCTGAACAATTTCTTGTTCAGCGTGGTCAACGCTATCTATAAATTCTTTACGAAGAAGGCCAAGGTCTGCCGCCAGACGTTCAAAACGATTCGCGTCAAGCTCAATTGTAATCCGGCGCTTTGCGGCTGGTTTGGCAGTAATGGTCAGCGAGTTCATATAAAAACATCCTATCAGAGCCATGCTTACATAGCAAGCTTTTACAGGTGATCATTTAGAGTCGGTGGTTTGATGATTGCCTCTGTATTTCAGACCGGAATCATTAAAATTTTGATGTTAACAATCTCGAGACGATCGTATGAGGTTTGTTAATAATGCGGATTGCGGTTCGGAAGAAGAAAATCTTGAGTTTTAACTGAAACGGCAATGTTTCGGTTTTTTGTTTTTTTGTTATAGAATAGAAACCATGAGCAAAAGGGATTTTTACCAGGTTTCGCTGAAGGTTTTTCTAAAGAATCAAAACGGCGAAGTTTTAGTTTTGAAGACCGTTTCCAACGGCAGTATGGCCGGTTTTTATGATCTGCCGGGCGGTCGGATTGACGAAGACGAGTTTAGAACGCCGTTTGCCGAAATTATGGAACGGGAATTAAAAGAAGAAATCGGCGACGATGTTAAAATCAAAATAAATCCACGCCCAGTGGCTATGGGCAGGCATTTGGTTCAGGCGCATCTTACTATGTCCAAAGAGAAAGACTTGCACGTGCTTTATCTCTTTTTTGAAGCCGAATACTTATCGGGGGAAGTTGCCATTAGTGCAGAGCATGAAAGTTATCGTTGGGTTGATCTGGCCCAAGAAGATATCGCCAGCATTTTTACTTCGGGGATTTTGGAGGGGGTGAGAATGTATTTACTGTGAATTACGAAACTCCCGCATACTGTCATTCTGAGGGAGTGGAACGACCGAAGAATCTCGTGCGAAGACGGGATTCCCCGGCGTTTGCCGGAGATCCTTCGCTGCGTTCAGGATGACAAAACATGCTTCGTAATTCAAAGAAATTTAAGAGATATCATACAGCCCGAAGCGGTATTTTTTGCTCAAGGGTTTAAAATCCTGTAGATCAAGTGTTAGCAGGTGGCGGATACCCTCCGCTTTCATCACGGCGATGGTGCTGCAATCAACAAAACTTACATTTTTGTTGGCTATTTCTTTAAATATCTGCCAGGAGGACGTTTGCAAAACGGGGCCAATATGGATTATTTCTACATTGGGATTGGCAAGAAGGTATTCCCCCGTTTCTATTGCTACCCGGCGGCTCCGTCTTTGAGATAGTATTGTTACAATTTCCAGAAAAATGAACCCGACCCCGCCCCTCAACAAGCTCGGGGCGGGGGTCAAAGCACTGCTTTTGACGGGCGGGTTCAGCTTGCAAGGTGTCGGCTCCGCCGACAACATTTTAAAAGCCCTCCATCCCCGCCCCAAGGCCTGCCTGCCGGCAGGCAGGGGCGGGGTATTACGGGCGGCAAAATAAAATTTGATAAGACAAGAATGGATCTGTTTTTATCAAGAAAAGCCGATATTCCCAGGGCCCTGCGGTAAAGGCTGTCGCCGGGGTTAAAAAGAGCTACCCAGAAATTGGAATCAACGAGAATGCGCTCGGGTTGAACCATAAAGATGCCGATCTAATTTGGAAGCCAAATCAGGCGGGCCTTTCGGGCCCAACTTGTTGATTTTTTTTGCTGTCTCCAAAAGGCCATCTGCTTTTTGGGCGGCTATTTGGCGAGGTTTCTTGATGTGCTCGTTTAGAATCATCCGCACAACAGCAGAGACGTTGGAGTTCCTATTGTAGGCTTCTTGCCTAAGTTTTTCTATTTGAGTCTGGGGCAGATATATTTGGGTGCGAGTCATATAAATACATTATACACTATAGTGTATAATGATCAAGACGAATCAGAATCAAGCGCGATTTTAATTCTGCGGGCGGTATTGCAGGGCCTCGCTTAGGTGGTCGGGTTTGATGTGGGGCTCGGCGGCGAGGTCTGCAATGGTGCGGCCGAGTTTAAGAACGCGGTGATACGCTCGCGCCGAAAGATTGTATTTGGCCACGGCGGTTTTTAAAAGTTCCTGACAATCTTCATTCAGTTTGCAAAAAATTTTTATGTCTTTTAATTTCATTTCCGAATTGGTGTTGAATTCTAAATTTTGAAATCTTTGTTTTTGAATTTCGCGCGCGCGCTCCACGCGCTCGCGCGTTTGAGCCGAAAGATCAGCCAAATTATCCGAAACCAGTTTTTCATATTTAACCCGAGGTACTTCTACATGCAAATCAATTCTATCTAATAACGGTCCCGAAAGTTTGCGGCGATATTTTTGAATTTGAAACGGTGTGCAGACGCAATCTTTAAGCGGGTCGTTTAAAAAACCGCAGGGGCAGGGATTCATGGTAGCCACTAAAATAAATTTTGCCGGAAAAGTTAAACTGCCTTTTACCCGTGAAACCGTAACCACACCGTCTTCCAATGGCTGGCGCAAACTTTCCAAAACATTGCGATCAAATTCTGGAAACTCATCCAAAAATAAAACACCGCGGTGAGCCAAAGTAATTTCACCGGGTTTGGGAATACTGCCGCCGCCCACCAGCGCCGCGGCCGAAGAGGTGTGGTGGGGTGAGCGGAAGGGTCGCGAAGTCAGCAGGGGTTGGTGGTGTTGAATCAATCCCGCCACCGAAAATATCTTGGTGGTTTCCAAAACCTCTTCTTTGTCTAAACTGGGCAGAATGGAAACCATGGCTCGCGCCAGCAAGGTTTTGCCCGAGCCGGGCGGCCCGCTCATTAAAACATTGTGGTTGCCGGCGGCGGCAATTTCTAAAGCGCGTTTGGCAAACTCTTGCCCTTTGATGTAGGCAAAGTCGTGTTCCGGGTTGATGATTCTCTCGGGCAGAGCCGTGGCTGGGGCCGAGGGCACGATTTTTTGTTTGGTTAGGTGGTGCACCAGTTCCAGCAGATTGCCGGCCGGGGTTATGTTTAGACCGTCCACCAAGGCGGCTTCTTGGGCGTTTTCTTTGGGTACTACCAATTCCGAAAAACCAAAAGTACGGGCCATAATGGCTGTGGTCAGAACGCCCGAAACCGGCCGTATTTGGCCGTCCAGGGCCAGCTCGCCGATAAAAATCTTTGATTGAGCGTCAAACTTCAACTGGCGCGAAGCCAAAAGATAGGCCAGGGCAATGGGCAGGTCATACTTGGGTCCTTCTTTTCTTAGATCGGCCGGGGCCAGGTTTACTACCACCCGCTGATTTTTGCGGCTGGGAGGCACCAGACCCGAGTTTTTGATGGCGGCCGAAACCCTGTCCTTGGCCTCTTCCACGGCCTTGTCGGGCAAACCGACAATATTAAAAACATGGAGGCCGAAGGAAAGGTCAACCTCCACTTCTATGGGTTGGGCGTCTAGGCCCACCACGGCCGCGGAATATGTTTTGCTGGGCAAGGTTTATAGAACCGGGGTACTAGACAGCAATCAATTACTATCAATTACTACTTAATTACTATCAATTACAAGTAATTCATAGTAATTAGCTTCGCGTAATTAATAGTAATTTATTGTTTTACCTCTGTATTTATTTAGAATGTTCTGTACAAGTTCTAGCCGCCGGGTTGGCCGTTAGTCTTTCAACCGGAATTGCTTCGCCGCAGATCTCGCAAATGCCATAGGTACCGTGATCAATTTTGGCGAGCGCCGCGTTTACTTCCAGTAGACGCAGTTCCAGTTTGTGCTCCAAAGGCACACGGGTAGCGTACTCGGTAACCTCTTGGGCGTTGTCGTCCCACTCATTTCCCATGTCTGTATACTTGGCGTCCCAGTCGCCTTTTAGGTGTTTGTCGGGCTCGGCTATGCTTTGCAGTTCTTCCGTAAGAGATTTCTTTTCTTGCTCCAGAGCGGTTTTGAGTTGGTTGAGTGTATTTTGGTCCATGATGGTTTTATTGTAGCATTGGCGCGGAGATAAAAAAAGGCCTACGCGGTACGCGTAGGCCGTGCGACTTTTTTGTCGCGAGAGGAGTAAACTCCTCGAAAGTTTTGTGGCAGAAGATTTTCTGGCCACCGCTCTGGCGACTAAATTTTTAATCGCCACAGCGGTAGCCAGCTTCTCTGCCTCTTTCGAGGTTACTTGAAGAAAGAAGAAATAGGCACCCTGTGTTTCCCTTTTTGTTTTATAAAGAACTAACCTTATCGGTAAATAAAGAACATGCGCACACTCTCCCTCTAGGCTGGGAAAGTCGGACACTCTTGGGAAGCGCAAACTCCCCAAGAAAAAGTTGTTGAGTCGGTTCTAGGCGACCAACTACATTGTTGTTTTTGGGTCGGAACCGACCCAAACCGCCGTCGGCTTTTTTGCCGAAGACAATTTTTCTCACCGCTCTAACCCCGCTTAGCGGGATAAAGCGATGAAGATTCTTGGGCGCTTATTCTACACCGCCAAGCGCCTAAGAGCTCTAGCCCACTCCGCCTTTTAAAGGAACAAAGAACCAACACGGCAACAGCGGTTGAATTGATTGCAATACTGCGCCGTCTAATTTTTAGTGTAGATGTTTCAGAGCGAGTTAAAGCTTAACTTAATTTTCTCACAACTGCGGCAGGAGTCAATTACCAGTTATGCACAATATTATCAAGCTAAGCCTAGAGTAACTGCCCAGAGTTAACTTGGGTTGATTTTAAGGCTTAAATCCTTGTGTCTTTGGGCCTCGCGGCTGTGGTGGGACACCGGAAAGTGATAAGCAATTAAGCGGGGTGTTACAAAAAAGTCGGCCTGCGGATTTTTAAATCCGCCGCCGGCATCGAACTCTCGCTCGAGATACAAGTACTGCAATTTGAAGAATAATTTTTCCAGCACAAACCCCGCGCCGCTCCAGCCAAGAATTTTTTCAAAAGCAGTTCTGGCCGTTTTGATCCAGCGCGATGTCTCCGGAAAAATGGTCTGGAGGTTGTGAATCTCGATTAAAGAATGTTGCCTGATCCAATTGTTGACCCGCCAGAAATTTTTTAATTGTTCATCGTCAACCGCCCAAACCGGTTTTAAGTTTTTGTAACAATCAGCCGCGACGGCGTCTTGGTGCGGCAATAAAGGTGAGTCGTCGGCCAAGAACATGTTAAAACAAAACCTATTTTTGAATTTAGTTCGGCTGCGCCTGCGGCCCACTAGCCAAACCGCGGTTTCCAAAAGTATCCGGTTCAGCCAGATGCGGTTTTTTTGAGCCACCACAACCAAGTCAATGTCACTCTCGGGCTTGGCCGTGCCAGTGGCCACAGAGCCGGATAAAAAAATAAGCCGAGTGTAAGGAACAGCGGCCAGGAAAGGTAGATATTTTTTCAGCGCCGATAATTTACTGTCGGCCTGCGGATTGTGTACTAGAAGCATCCGTGTGGAGAATTTCTAATTCCTAATTTCCAATTTCTAATAAATTATCAATTCCAAATTTTCAATGATTATGTCTTTGTTTAGAAATTAGATATTAGAAATTGGGAATTGTTTCTAGGTTCTAACCTTCCCCCGGCGTTGGTACGGAATCTATGGCTTTTAACATCGCGCTCTTGGAGGTGGTGATAATCAAAAGATCGTTCACGATGGCGTAATCAATGGTGATTGTGTTTAGGGGCAGGTTTTGGTAACGGATATTTTGGTCTTGATAAGTGCCGGTCTTAAAGCCAGTGAGTGCCCCCGTTTTGGCTAGAATCAGGGGCCTAAGATCGCTAACCATGGTTCTTTCCCATGTTCTTAATGCCGAAGCCAGACGGGTTTTATCGCCGGCGCCTAAATCAGATATATCAAACACCAATCCCAACCTCGGCCCCCAGCAGTTGGCGGCCATATTTTTACCCTGCTGGCAAACCGATTTGTCTAAAGCCGTGCCGCCGAAAGCAAACATGTTCCAATACCTGCTGCCAAGTTCTAGAATGATGTCGGGGTGTATTTTTATTTTCAGTTTATTCAGCAAATCCTCAAGGCTCGGACTAACTGTCACTGCGGTTTCTGTTGCCACTTCATTCAAGTATACGATCCGCCCCTCGCCAGCATCTTTATTGGTCAGCTTGTTTAGTGCCGTGAGGAGTCCGAGTCCATTGGCTTTGGTGGTTTCGGTATTGATATCAAGTTCCGCGTCATAATCTAGGAGCCTTGGCGTCATTTTTCTGATTATAGCGTCTTCTTGGGTTGACGTATTTGCCGGCGGTTCGGTGATTGGTTCTGTGGCAATGTTTTCAGGAGGCGGCAGGAGGGGTGCGTTTTGGGGCGACGGCAAGTTTTGGCCTAGATCGGCCGGCGGCGGGGTTGGTTCGGTGCGCAAAAAGAACCACCATATTTCGGCGCCTATGAGTCCTAAAGCCGCCACAGCCAAACCCATCAGCAGAATCAGTTTTTTGTTTTTTGGTTTTGCTGGCCCCGGCGGGGGCAGGTTCGACAAGTTCACTGCGGGCAGATGGGGCCCACCGGCAACAGGCGGGGTTAGGGGTTTGCCCGGTAGCTGTGGGGGCATGGATAAGGGGGGCATTGGAGGTAATGGCGTACCTCGGCTGGGTGGCGGCGCTGGCGGATTCGACAGGCTCATCGCAGGCGTAAGGGGCGGCAACGGCGTTGGGGTTAGTGAGGTCGGTCTTGTTGGCATCGGCGGTAGGGGTGCTGTTGTTGCTGGTCGCGGAGGCGTGGGAGCTGTCGGTAATGTTGGTGGTGGAGGTGGGGGCGTAATCGGCCGCGGCGGCATTGACGGTATTGAAAGAGGGGGAGGCGCGGTTGGCCGCGGTGGTATTGAAAAGGAGGGTGGCGGCGCGGGCGGTTGTGTTGGTGTCGTCGGTGGAGCTGGAGGTGTCATAGGCTTGCCTAGCGGCGCTGAAAAAGGTTGAGGCGGATTCGACGAGCTCACCGCAGGCAAAGGAGGAGAAGCTGACTTAAAACTAAAAATCGGAGAGGGTTCTTTGGGCAAAGCGGGTCTGGATTGGAGAGCCGGCGCGGGAAATGAAGGTTTAATTTGGTCGGGGGTTGCGGAGACGTTAGCGGCTGCAGGCAGTCTCACAGCGGGCGAAGCGGGCAGATTGGTTGGGGGTGTTTTGGCCACAGTGCCCGATTCGGCGCTCCCCTCGGCCTTGCTCGGGGCAAGCCCTTTTTTGGTTGCGCCAAGATCGCCAGCCATGGTGCGAACCTTGTAGGTTGGAGCTGGAGTTGGAGAAGCGGAAATAATAGGTGCGCCGGGAGATGGATTTGTGGTTGGAGAGAGAGGAGGCATTCCGTAGTTAAAATATCTAATTTCTAATTACCAATGTCTAATCAATACCCAATGCCCAAACCTCAATGCCAAAATTTGATCATTTGTCATTGGAATTTGATTAGAAATTAGAAATTAGGTATTAGAAATTGTTCGAGCAGGATTCTAGTGTCAATGGCTTCGATTTCCATCGGACGCATTTTTAAGTGACAAGTTTATTCTGCCTTCGCTGTCTATGTTTTTTACCACTACCGACACGACATCGCCTATCTTTACAACATCCTCCACGCGGTTAACGCGATAAGGCGCCAGTTCGGAAATGTGAATTAAGCCCTGCTGGCCCGGCAGAATTTCGGCAAAAGCACCAAAGTTTAATATGCGCACAATTTTGCCTTCAAAGACCTCGCCGGCTACAACCTCGTGGGTGATGTTTTTTATCCATTGCAGAGCTCGCTCGGCCGACTCTTCGTTTTCGGAGGTTATAAAAATCAGGCCGTCGTCTTCAATGTCTATGGTCGCGCCCGTGGCATCGGTTATCTGGTGGATGGTTTTACCGCCCGAACCGATAACATCTCTAATTTTATCAGGATTTATTCTTAAAGTTAATATCTTGGGCGCGTATGGGGATAACTTGGGCCGCGGTTCTTTAATAATTTCCAGCATACTAGCCAATATCTCCAGGCGCGCCTTTTTGGCTTGGGCCAAAGCCGCAGCCAAAATTTTTGGAGTCAGGCCCGAAATTTTAACGTCCATTTGCAGGGCGGTAATGCCCTCGGCCGTGCCGGCCACTTTTAGGTCCATATCGCCGTGGTGGTCTTCGGGGCCCTGAAGATCGGTGATAACGGTGAAGTTTTTTTCGGGGTCGGAATTGTTTTCAATAAATAAGCCCATGGCTATGCCGGCCACCGGCTTTTTGATTTTTACGCCAGCGTCCATTAAGGCCAAAGTTGAGCCGCAAACCGAGGCCATAGAGGTTGAGCCTCTGGAAGACAAAATTTCGGTAACCACTCTAATGGTGTAGGGAAATTCCTCTTTGGTAGGAATAACCGGCAGTATGGCTCGTTCGGCCAGCGCCCCGTGGCCGATCTCCCGCCGCCCGGGAAAACCGATTCGGCCAACCTCGCCCGGCGCGAAAGGCGGAAAATTATAATGGTGCAGATAGCGTTTGGTGCCCACAAACTCCATGGTTTCAATTGATTGTTCCAGCCCGGGCGCGCCCAAAGTTAAAACGCACAGCGCCTGGGTGTAGCCGCGTTGGAACAAGCCCGAGCCGTGGGTGCGCGGCAGTAAGCCAACCTCTATTTTAAGGGGGCGAATTTCGTCTAGCTTGCGCCCGTCGGGGCGGCGATTCTGTTTGAGTATGCCGGTATGAACCAAGTGGTCCAACTCTTCCTCAAAAAGAAGATTGGCCTCGGCTACATCGGCGGCATTCTTTTTGTTTTCGCCCACCCAGTCTGCCATCTCCTTTTTTAACTGGTCCAAGGACTCTGGATTTTCGGCTTCATACAGAGTTTTCTCTAGGCGCGAGCCCAACCAGCTTTTTATTTCTTTTTTTAAAGCTTCGTTGGCCTTGGGTGCCAAAAGGACGGCTGTTTTTGGGGCGACGGTTTCGGCGATGTTTTTTTGAAAATCCACCAGTTTTTTAATTTCTTTTTGGGCTAGTTCCACTGCCGCTAAAATATCGGCCTCGGTTGCCTCATCGGAGTTGGCCTCTATCATGTTTACCAGATTTTCCGGCCCGGACACCACCAAATCCAGATCACTGTTTAGGCGCTGGCTGTAACTTGGGTTTACAACTAAGTTTTTGTTTTTGCTGTGCCCTGCGGAGCTTTCAGCGGAGTACGGGTCGCGGCCGATTCTAACCGCGGCTACTGGCCCTTGCCAAGGCACGCCCGAGAGCAGTAAGGCCGTGGAAGCGGCCACGATGCTTATAACATCCGGGTCGTTTTCGCCGTCAAAAGAGAGGGCGGTTAGAATAACTTGCACCTCGTTTCTTAGGCGATGGTTAAAAAGCGGCCGGATAGTTCGGTCAATCAAGCGGCCGGTTAAGATGGACTCGTCGCTGGGTCGGCCTTCCCGCTTAACCCAGCGGGAGCCCTTGATGCGGCCGGCGGCGTAAAATTTTTCGTCAAAGTCTACCGTCAGCGGGAAGTAATCAATGCCCAGCCGTTCGTTTTTAGACATAACCACCGTGGCTAAAACCACGGTGTCGCCGTAAGTTACGGTAACGGCGGCGTCGGCGTTTAGGGCCAGTTTGCCCGTTTCCACCTTTAATTTTCTGCCGCCTAATTCTGTTTCGAAAACTTTTTCTTCCACTTCGTTAGCCGATAAAATAATCCCAAACTACTAATTTATCCGAATGCCCCCAATTACTTAATTACCTGGTTACCCAAATACTTCTTGCTCATTCGGAGCATTAGGATAAATTCGGATTTTTAGGATTATGTTATCAACCTTAAGTTTTAATTATCTCTTCAACAAATAATGCACCCCCTCGCCCAAGTCAACAAAATCATCCGCGGCCTCCTTTAGCTTGGCCGAGGCGCTGCGGCCGAAGGCCATAACTTCAACCTGCAAGCCGCGGTTAAACTTAAGAAAATCTATCAAGGGCACAAAATCGCCATCACCCGTAACCAGCACTATGGCGTCCAGCAAGTCGGCCAGCCGCACTGCATCTACGGCCAAACCCACATCCCAGTCGCCCTTTTTCATGCCGCCCGGAAAAATCTGCAGATCTTTTACCCGCGTTTCTATGCCCAATTTGGTTAAGGCCTCAAAAAAAGATTTTTCTTCGCCGCTTTCGGTTTTAACCACATAAGCCACGGCGCGAATAAGCTTGCGGCCGGCTATGGCCGCCTTCAGCACCTCTCTAAAATTCACCCGGCTGCCGTAAATGTGCTTGGCCGAGTGATATAGGTTTTGGACGTCTATTAAAACCCCGACTCGCTGTTCTTTGTGTTTTATGACCATGCGCTTTGGTAAAATAATCCCAAACTACGAATTTATCCGAATACTCCTAATTACTTAATTACCTAGTTACCCAATTACTTGTGCGTGTATTCGGAGCATTAGGATACATTAGGATTTTTGGGATTATGTTATCCTTGGCTTATTTTTTTAGTCCCAATTTCCTCGCCACCGCGTTGTATTTTTTCTCGTCGTTTTTGGCCAAATAATCCAAAAGCTTTTTGCGGTGCGAAACCATTTTCAAAAGCCCCCGCCGGGAGTGGTTGTCTTTGGGGTGTTTTTTTAAGTGGAGCGCCAATTTTTCAATCTCGTCGGTTAAAATGGCCGCCTGAACGCCGGCCGAGCCGGTGTCTTTTTCGTGCTCGCGGTATTCTTTAATTAATTTTTCTTTTTGCTTTACTGTTAGCATAAAAAACCCTTCTTCGGGCGCCGAGTTTTTATCTGTGGTTTATAGTAGCATTTTGGGGTTGATAAAGCAACTCATACCTCAAAATACTAGGCCCATAGTAAAAATTGTTAGTGGCTCAACATATTTAATCCTTTCCCCTCCTAGAATAGGAGGGGGTGGGGGTGGTAGACGCGCAAAGAGATGCTTTTGTTGTATGGCACACTCTACCCCTCCTAACCTCCCCTATACTAGGGGAGGAACTAAAGTGCGTAAGTCCTAATAATTATAAAAGATAAAAAGGCGGAGCAGTTTTTCTACTCCGCCATGTCACTACCTACGAAGAAGGGAAGAAGGAGAGAGGTGTCGCTACTTAGTCCTCTATCCTCGACGCGGCTCGGCACATTCGCAGAGCGTTAGAGAACTGGTCAACAATCTTCTGCCGCGGCCGATCCCTCATTTTCTCGGCTGGGACTTTTACGATTTCAACCGGAATTCCCAAGCCCCAGGCGGCCAGAGCCATGGCGCCATCAAAGCCCCAGGTGATAGAAGCATCTAATTCTGCCTCAACGTCGGATACAATATCCCGAGCAGCTTTTAGAATTTCTACGCAAACCCAGGGAGCAAAAGCTTGGAATCCGTGCGCACAGGAAAGTGGCAACTTGCCTTGTGTGTATTGGCCGTAGAGAGTAGGCCATATATCTAGATGGGCAAACTCATCCAGGGACCCCTCTTTTAAAGTGTCTGGGCCAAACTCCAGATCACCGATGGCCATCCCATCGATTCTCTCCGCCGTTTCTGCCAATGTGCGGATAAATGACACAGGGTGTTCTGCCGTATCCAAACGAACTATGGTGTGATCAGTCAGCCCAGTGGCTACGTTGTAACCCTCCACTAGAGCCGCAAGCAATCCTGTTTCACTGGAAACAGATGGCATAAAGCCAAAGCGGCGGGCCTCTTCAACAACAAGTTCTACTTCCTCTTGCGAAGAAAAACCGTTGAGTATCGGCATTAAAATTGCACCCTCAGCCGCGAACATCCCCATCAATCGCTGGCCAAATTCTCCTCTGAATCCTTTTCCTCCCTGATCAGGAAACATCACAATCAAATCAGACATCTGGCACCTCCAAAAGAAAGCTGATGATAAAACACTACACCACGATTAAAAGGTACTTATTTGCCAGTGAAGCATATCAGCGAAATCTAGTCAAATATTGTGGGGGTATGGTTAATGGGGAGTAATTGCTGGTTAGTATATGGCGTTTTCGTAGTGGGCTATTTGGGCCTTGCGGGTGGCTGGATCCAGGGTAATGGCCACCACATCTATTTGCCAATTGGAGTCTAGGCCTAGGTTATGCGACGACAGATAGATTTCGCAAGCGCGAACCAATTTTTTTATTTTTGAACGAGTCATGTTTTCTTCCGGGTCCAGCGCGCCTCGTTTTAGGGTTTTAACCTCCACAAAAACAAGCGGCCTGTCGTGTGTTGCCTGGAATGACCCGAGTTTCCGTGGGCGCAGAAGTCTTTTGATGAACAACACTATCTTATTGCCATTGCCCCGCTTGTTGTTATAGTCATTGTCATGGTTATCGCCAAGTCGTTTTTTTCTACAAACAATATCAATCTCTCCCCACCTGTTTCTAGAATTTCTTTCTAAAATTTTATAGCCCTTTTTCTGCAAAAACCGGCAGGCGACTTCTTCGCCCCATTGCCCGAGTTTTATATGATCTGGTTTTTGATCCATGCAAGACTCACCCGTTTGGCGCACTTCTGCGTCAAAAGCTGCGGTGCTCAACGCCGTATGATTACAATACGGCTTATTCCGCT
>CAZGLK010000009.1:0-15343 GCA_964526375.1 uncultured Candidatus Saccharibacteria bacterium
CAGACGTGTGCTCTTCCGATCTGTAGTGGGATTCGGTGGCGGCTACGGCTTGGTTCATCTCGTTAATTTTTTGCTGGAGGCTTTCGATGTTTATTCCTATATTCTGCATGGCTTTGGTTTTGATTGTCTTTTCCACGCGCCGCAGGGTTTGCTTTATTTGTTTTATTTCCTTGGGAATTTCCAGCCGGCTGCGGATTTTGTTGATTCTGTCCCAGTACTGCTCATCGTAAAAATCTCTAATGGCATCTCGGGCTTGGCTAAGGTCAGATCCACCGGCGGTGGAGTAAAGCTGGCCCACCGTGGCCAGGATTTGGTTGATTTCGTCTATATCGGCCGGAGTGGCTTGCTTTTTGATTTGCTTTAGGGTTCTTCGGGCTTCGGCTCTAAATTGATTCATGTTCCTTAAGCCGTCTTGAATCTCGCGCGGGTCTATAAACTCTTCCGGCGGTTCTTGGTCTTGAAAAAATTCTTGTCCTTGCCCTTGTTCATGTGAGGGCTGCGGGGCCGGTTGGATTTCCGGCGCCGAGACGGCATCGGACGACATAGTCGTTTCTTGGGCCAGATGCTGAACACTGGCCAAATAAAAACTGCCATCGCCCAAACGGCTGGCGCCTTCTAAGCCCAAAACAGATGCGCCAATCATGGCCAAACCAACGAGTATGGATATTGGGTTCATAGGATTTTGTTTATTTGATAATTATTTATTATTGAGACCTTAAGTTTATCTAAATTTTAGCACAATTTTGCGGCTGTGTAACCATGTAAAGCGCTAGATGTGGATAAGTCCGCACCCGTAAAATGTTAGTCCAACTCCGAAGTCGGACTCCGAAGTCCGACTTCGGTTCTTCGGTTGTGGAAAAACTCGGTTGTGGGGTTTGTGGTATAATTTAATCAATAATCAACTAATTATATTTCCAAGGCCTAACCTTGGAAATGTAAATTCAATTATTATGAAAAAGTTTTTTGTTTTTTGTATTTTCGGGCTGATGCTGGCAGTATCGGTTTTAGCCCAAGATAGCTCGGTAACAGCTCCGATTGATAGTTCAGCCGGCGGCGCGACAGTGGGCACCGACGTTTCGGGCGGTGCTTCATCAAGTCTGGTTCCTGGATCGTCAGGCACCGGTCAGGTTTCGGTGGGTGACGAGGTTTCGCGGCTCCAGCGGGAAATGGAGGAGCGCATCAGGGCTATCCGCACTGAATACCAAACCAAGATAGCTGCGGCCAGAAAGCAGGCGCAAACCTTAAAGCAAACAACGAAACAAAACGCCCGCCAGCAGAAAAAGACAAACACCAAAGGTCAGTCTCAACGACAACAGCAAGGTACAAGGCCGGGTGTTCAGGGGTTTGGTCAGGAGTTCCAAGATAATATCAGGCAAAACATTCAGCAGAATATTGGACAGAACATCAGACAGAATGTTCGCGAACAGGTCAGGCAGAATATAGAGGGCTTGATTGGCGGCACGAGTGGCGGCTTTCAGCAGTCTAATCCTATAGGCCCAACACAGGAACAATTCGGGCCGCCTCCGACCGGCGGTCAAGTTGGGTTCCCGTCATCGGGTTCCGGTGGGGGAGAGTTTCAGAGCGGTGGCGGTGGGAGTCTTCCGCCTCCTCCGACTGGTGGCACAAGTGGAGGCAGTTTCCAGCCGGCTCCCTTTGGCTCCAGTATGCTTGATAAGTTTTTGCCTAAGGTGAGTTGGTAGCGCAATCGTACGATATGCGATGTCGTGCAGATAAAAAAAGACCGCCCTGATCCAGATCAGGCGGTCTTTTTGATCTATTTTGCCGATTTTACATACTTGCTCCGCCCATATTTTCTCCTTTGCCTTCGCAGTTTTTACAGCGTCCCTTGTGGGCAATAACCTCGTAAATGGCCGCCAAGCCGACCAGCACATAGATGACTCGCGATATCAAAGCGTCCATGCCGCCAAAGAGCGAGCCCACATCCCAGCCAGCCAGACCCACGGCTAGCCAGTTTAGCCCGCCGATTATTAGTAAAATAAATGTAATTAGGTGCATAGTTATTTGATATAAAGATATGGTAAAATTGTTTTAATTCGACCTTGAGAAGGTACGTTTTTATTATATCACAGCATCTCCGCCGAAGTTAACAAAGATTATACACAACTAAAAACCAGCTCTCCGGTCTGGACCGATGGCTGGTTTTTACTTTTTGGAGACCGAATCTCCAAATTGGAGATTCGGTCTCGTCCAAATTACTTTTTCTTTCCTCCCAGTAGGCTGTAAACGGCCGAAAGGCCAACCAGCACATAAACGGCTTTGGCTATTGTGCCCGCGCCGAAAATGGTTGCCACGGCGTCAAAATCCAAAATGCCAACCAGTCCCCAGTTCAAACCGCCAACGATCAGCAAAACGGAGGCCAGTTGTCCCAAGACTTTTTTATCCATCAGCTTTTGATTTGATTAATGCTAAAGATCAACTTATATGAGTTGTAAGCCTATGGCTTACTCGACCTATCCTAGGTCAGACGGACGCCGGGAGACGGCGTCTCCTCCAGAGGATATGTTTAATTATACCATCGGCCGCGCCGCAGGCAGGCAGAAAGTTATCAACAGCGCGACTATTATTAAGAGGCCAAGCCTCCTTACTAGGTTTCTATTTCCAGCGATCGCTGGAAATAGAAACCTTCCAGTATATTTTCTCCTATTTTGCCGCCCGTAGTACCCCGCCCCTTTGGGCGAGGATGTAGGGCTATTAAATATGTGTCGGCGGAGCCGATACCTTGCAAGCTGAACCCGCCCTGATACCCTGCGGCTCATCGAGTCTGAAGACTCTTCAGAGTCTGAACGACTTGCCGCGGGGTCGGGTTCATTTTTGATCCTCGCGCGGGCTGATCAGCCGAACTAGAGCAGAGGATACGGTTACCACAACAATGGTAATGACGGCGGCGTAGACAAACTTGGCGATTAGGGTGTCTTTGCTTAAAGGAAAGTATTGGACTATCAACGTGTTAATGGCCTCGTTCCAGGCCAAACCGGCCACCAGCCCCAAAGCGGCCACAACATAAGCCAGAGTTCTTTCCCTAACCTCTTTTCTGACCTCCCTTTGACTGTCTTTTAATTTATTGAGCATTAACATCGGGAGCCGCTCTTTTGCGGCAACCCTGGCTAAGCATAAAACACCCAGCTCCGCGGGCAGGACTCGAACCTGCAACCAAGTGATTAACAGTCACCTGCTCTCCCCGGGTAATTTTTTGATTTTAACTCCACTGCTCCGCGGGCAGGACTCGAACCTGCAACCAAGTGATTAACAGTCACCTGCTCTACCATTGAGCTACCGCGGAGCAGTGGAGTCCAATTTGTAATTACCCGCCAAAAGCAAAGACATTTGCTTTTGGCCCATTTCGCTACCGCGGAGCTCGAGGTTTTATGCTAACATATTACCTAAACGGCGCTCGTGAATCAACCTTGTCCATTATGTCGGGTGTCATATTGGCATATTACACCACATTTCCCCTGTGCACCACTCGGTGGTGCACATTACGCAAAAACGTTATCCTTATAAACTTCCTTCGACTGCGCTCAGGACAAGTGAGAATGTTGGGCTGTTTTTTGTTTGAGTAAGACGCGGAGGGAAAAGATATGAAGTAGCAGTGATAAGGGTACAGCGAAAGTAGGTATCAAGGCCAGCGGAAAATCAAGAAGAAAATTATTAGGATTGTTAAGCGCTAAGAGTTGGTATGGCGTGGGCGAAGTTAAAAAACCAAGACATATCGCCAGAACCAACTCGGCAAAACCTGCTATGTTCCAAACGATAGCCAATTTTTTGGCACCGGGCCGGTTAAAAAACAACATGGCGGCCACAATGGGCGCTGTGGTTCCCACTACCACATCACCTATTCCAGCTGGGAAGGCAAACTCCGCCGGCATCAAACCCCGGGCGTAAAGCGCCAAAAACATTACGCCCATGATTCGGGTAAATTGCACTCCAATCAACCAAGGTTGGGAAGTATTATCAACCAATTTTTGGAAGGTGGCAGATTTTGCCAAAAAATTTAGGCCTATTATAATCGGTACAAACAGCAAGCCGATGTTGGGGAGTGACGAGAACGAAAGTTTTAAAAAGAAACTGTCTTGTTGTGCTAACAAAAAAGCTGTGACCAGCCAAACCCATAAAACCAGTCCAATCCAAAATGTCGCGGTCAATCTCCGCGTGGCGCGATAAAAAACAAACCACACCAAAAACAACATGGTAAGCACGCCACTAATCATGGGCGAAACTAATTCTTGGATAAATTCTGGCATGGCCCTGGGTTATCAACAGCCGATATATTATAATTGTAGGGTAAAAGAGGTATAATTTCTATATGGATTTACTCGCGGGATTATTTACAGGGTGGGGAGCGATTTTGTTGGGCCTGGCGGTGGCACTCACGACCACGCTAAAATGGCCCAGCTGGCTCAATTATATTTGGGCCGCGCTGGTTCTTGTTTCGGGTATTCTTTCAATGTAGCTCTAGCCCACGCTTTCAAAACAAAAACAGCCCGCCACCCGAGCTGTGTTTTTGAAGTTGACTTTTCTCTGTCGGCGGAGCCCCGTAGAAGTTTCGCTTTAACGGGGCGGAGCCGACACCCACAAGCTGAACTTGTCCTGATATCTCGTCGCCTGCCTACCGCAGGTAGGCAACTGGCGTGGGCGGGTTCATATTTATGAAATACAATGTGATTATTAAGCCCCGTCGTGATGCCATGGAAGTGAATGGCGATACTATTACGGTGGGCATAAAGGCGCGGCCGGAAAAGGGCCGCGCCAACGAGGAGCTTATAGATAAAATTGCTAGGCACTTTAAAGTTCCTCGATTACGCGTGCGGATTGTGGCCGGCTGGGCATCCAGGCGAAAAATTGTTGAAGTTGCAGATTAGTTGGGTTACAATACATTTATTATGATGAACTATGGTTTTGATCAGATGATGGGAGGTTGGGGGAGTCTCGGCGCTATAATCCCAATCGTGGCGCTGGTTGACCTGGTGCTTGTGGGCATCTGGCTTTGGAAACAAATTTCCAAAAAATAGATAAATATAGATTGAGATGGTTTCAAAACTCATTTCTGCTGCAATTTCATCTTTTCGGCTACGACTTCGTCAGGCTTCGTAAAAAGACTTTCACCGCAGTTCTACTGCGCTTCAAGTCCTTTCACTCGCCTTCCTCGTCTCGCCTGAAAAACTGAAATTTCGCGACGAAAGAGTTTTGAAACCATCTCATTTTAATGAGCAACCTCTTTAAGCTGATTGTTGCCGTCGGCGTGTCGGAGCTGGCCGGGTTTTTGAGTTGGGTTTTTACGGTCTCAACAAGCTCACCGCAGGATGTTTCTGGATTAGATTGGTATGCCGGGCTGGTAAAGCCGGCACTGAACCCTCCGGCTTGGATGTTTGGCCCGGTGTGGACAACGCTTTACGCGTTGATGGGTATATCTCTTTTCCTTGTCTGGAAACAACATTCCAACATTCTGCAGAATGTTAGAATGTTGCGGATGCGGAAGGTTGGCATCGCGGCGTTTTTTGTTCAGCTTTCCTTGAATGCCATCTGGTCAATCATATTCTTTGGTCTTAAAAGTCCCGGCTGGGCATTGGTTGATATTGTGGCGCTCTGGCTGGCGATTGTCTGGACGCTCGTAACCTTCGGCAAGATTTCAAAAATGGCGGCCTGGCTCTTGGTGCCGTACATTCTTTGGGTGAGTTTTGCGGTATATCTTAACTACTCAATTTTGGTTCTCAATCCTGGAGGAGCGGTTGCCTGCCCAGAGAATGTTAAACTTTGCCCGGATGGTTCTTATGTCGGCCGCAGCGGCCCAAGCTGTCGATTTGCTCTTTGCCCCAAAGAGGAGCTCATCCAGGTTGAAAGCCTCCGGGCTGATGAAATAATCACAAGCCCGCTAATAGTTAAGGGCAAAGCCCGCGGCACTTGGTTTTTTGAGGCGAGTTTCCCTGTTAAACTGATTGATGAGAACGGCAATGTTCTGGCCCAAGCGCCGGCTCAAGCTCAAGGCGAGTGGATGACAAAAGACTTTGTGCCCTTTGAGGCAAGAATAGATTTTTCGGCTCCGAATTCTCAAAAAGGCACGTTGGTGCTGGAAAAAGATAATCCCTCTGGCCTGGCCGAACAAGCCGACGAGCTGCGCGTGCCGATTCTTTTTAGATGAGAGGATGATTAATGGCGGCAGGGACGGCGGAAACCTCAAAGAAAAATGAGAAGGAAAGAAAACAATTTTGCATTTATAGACGGCGTCAATCTGCACAAAGGCATCTTGGAGTTGGGATGGCGGTTGGATTATAAACGGTTTCGGGTTTTTCTGACTGAAAAATATGATGTAAACAAGGCATATATTTTTCTCGGATTTATTCCAACAAATGCGAATCTATACCGCGATTTCCAAAACTGGGGCTATACCATTGTTTTTAAGCCGACACTCCCGGATGGAACGGGCGAAGTGAAAGGAAATTGTGATGCGGAATTGGTTTTACAGACGGTATCAGACATGTACGAGTCGCTTTACGACAAGGCCATAATCGTAACCGGCGATGGTGATTTTGCGTGCCTCGTTAATTTCTTAAAAGAAAAAGCAAGGTTTAAAATTATCGTGAGTCCGAACTATAAGAAAGCATCGGTGCTTTTACGCAAGGCGGCACCCAATAATATAATTTTTCTTGATCGGTTTGAAAATCGGCTTAAATATGAGGAAAATAAGCAAAAATGAAAAAGCCCCGCTGTAGGACAAAACCCACATGGGAGCTTATTCGTGGTGATATCTTATATGTATCAAATTAACAGGCTAAAGTCAATGGTTTTTATCCACAAAAGGGAAGTTAAAAAATATGCTAAAAATCGTGACTGATTCCAATTCCAAATTCTTAAACAATGAAGCAAGATAAAGAATTATCGCCCGAGCTCTTTCGGGTGGCCCGCCAGAAAGGCACCGAGCCGCCTTTTTCGGGCAAGTATTGGGCGAGTCACGAGGAAGGAGTTTATAAATGTGCTGTTTGTGGCAATGAACTTTTTTCATCGGATACCAAGTTTGATTCCGGCACTGGCTGGCCCAGTTTTAGTGAGCCCGTGAATTTGCAACAGGTGGAACTGTGCCCTGACACCAGCCAGGGCATTAACCGCACCGAGGTGGTGTGCAAAAAGTGCGGCGCCCATTTGGGGCATGTTTTTAACGATGGCCCCAAAGAAAAAGGCGGGCGGAGATATTGCATTAATTCAGTTTGTCTGGAGTTGGACAAAACTAAATCCTAAACTCAGTCCAAATCCTATCATTATCACACGATCGTTTCTTAATGATAGGATTTGAAAATTGATCACCCTGAATACCCGAGAGAGTGTTGACGACTCAATGCGGGACAGGCGCCGTTCAACGAGGCGTTTTTAATCGGCCCGGGCTCTTGCAATCTTTACAGCTTTGATTTAGGCTGATAGCAGATAAGGCGAACCTTGCGTAACGTCTTTGAAGCCATCGCTTTGAAAGGCCCTGGTTTTTCGTTAGGTGTTTTTTTATTTATTAATAAGCCAAAAGTCGCGTTTTTAAATTTTAAATTAAAGTTAACATTTCAATAATTTAATTATGAGCAGCTCAATATTTGGACTCATAAAAATCAAGAGTCTAAAAAAAGGATTAATCTTTTGTTTAACCGCAATATTAGTAGTGAGCGGTTTTTTTGTTGCCACTTCAACAAGGGCGACAATTAACGGCACATTTACAGCTAATCAAACCGTAGCGAATCTTTCCGCGATTGACGATCAAAGCGCTGTTACTGCAACCCCGCAAGCAAATGTCGTTGCTGTTTCAGCGGTGGCGCAGATCAGTATCGTAACTCCTGCCAGCATTGAAATCGGAGATACATTTACAATTACTATAAACGGTACGGCCTATGCATTTGTTGCCACAGACGCGACTGTTCAGAGTGTTGTTGAAGGTCTTCAGCCCCTCGTGGACGCTGATTCCGCGGTAACTTGCACAGAGGACGACACCAAGGTTACCTGCACGGCGGATTCTGCCGGGACAGCTTTTACCATTTCTTCCGGGGCAACCAATGTTGATGGCGGCGCGGATACCCAAACATTAACTGCTAACACGACCCAGGAAAATGTTTCCGCCGTGTCAGCGGTCGCGCAAGTGAACACCATCACGATCGGCGGCACCGTTGAGGCCGGGGATGTTTTTACCGCGACACTCCCCACGGTTGGCGCAGTGGACTACACAGTAACCGGAGGTGACGCCACTACAGACAATATCGCAACCGGCCTTAATGCCACTATCCAAGCTTCCACAGATTATGCTTCGCAAGATTTCACTTCCAGTGTTGACGCTAGCGTGATTACGCTTACCGCTAAAGCCGCGGGGACTGGGTTTACGCAAACATCCGGAACGACTAATAGGACCGCCGTAGCTCAAGTTGTTACATTTACTCCCGCATCAGTAACGGCAGGCGAAACATTTAGAGCCACTATCAATGGCACGGATTATGACTACACCGCGAGCGGCGGAGATAGCGAAGACACGGTCGTCAGCGCTTTGGCGCCGCTTATTAATGACAATGCGGCCGTCGCTTGTTCTGAAGACAATACAAAAGTCACTTGTACCGCCGAATCGGCCGGAACCGCTTTTGAGTTTGCCGCGACAGTGGTGGATACCATAGCGCCCAGCATCACTCTTTTGGGCGATACCACGGTTGAGATTGAGTACGGCTCTGCCTACACTGACGCCGGTGCCACTGCCGCCGACAATGTGGACGGCAATCTTACCGGCTCAATCGTCACAGTCAACCCGGTCAACACCGGCGTCCTCGGTTCTTATACCGTCACTTACAATGTTTCTGACGATGCCGGCAATGCCGCCGATCAAGTGACCCGCACCGTCAATGTGGTTGAAAAAACAATTATCGTCACCGCAACCGGCGTAAATAAAGTTTATGATGCGACAACTGACGCCAGCGTTACCCTTTCGGATGACAGAATCCCAGGAGACGAAATAACACTTGGATACACGGCAGCTTTCACCGACAAAAATGTTGCTGACGGCATAACCGTAACCGTTTCCGGCATTTCTATTACCGGCGGCGCGGACGCGGATAATTATACTCTCGGCAATGACACAACCGCCGCGACGGCTGATATAACTCCAAAATCTCTGACTGTTTCTTTCACCACCGATGCGAATAAAACCTATAACGGCAACACCACCGCGCCTATTACCGGCCGTTCTCTTGATGGTGTAATTGGCGCAGAAGTTGTTGATGTTACCGGCGGCTCGGCCACCTTTGCCGATAAACACATCGGCGATAATAAAACAGCTACGGCGGTTGGGTTTGCGCTTACCGGCACTGATTCCGGCAATTATACGATTGATACGATAAATACCACGACTGGCAATGTTAATCCTCGTTCTATTACTATTACAGCCGTAACAGATAGTAAGACATATAATGGCACAACAAGTTCAGACGGAGAGCCAATAATTACATCAGACTTCTCGCCACCCGTGGCTGTAGTTGATACGGCAAATTTTATGCAGACATATGACAATAAAAATGCCGGTACTGGCAAAACGCTCACGCCGAGCGGAACAGTGGATGACGACAACGACGGCAATAACTATGATTTTACCTTTGTTGATGATACGACTGGTATCATTACTCAAAAAGAACTGACCGTTTCCGGTCTTTCTGTTGCAGACAAAGTATATGACGGCAACACGGATGCAAACATAAGCGGCACACCCTCGCTTGTCGACGATGTTGAGAACGATGATATTTCTCTAACTGGAACAGCAGCGGGTGAGTTTGATACGGCAAATGCAGGGGTCAATACAATTGCTGTCTCCGGCCTTTCCCTTACCGGAGATGATGAGGGCAATTACACTCTCACCCAGCCAGTGTTGAGCGCGGAGATTACAGCCAAACCTATCACTATCACGGCTGACGCGCAGACCAAAGTTTATGGTGACGCTGATCCGGCCTTAACTTATACTAATGACCCTCTTGTCGGCGACGATGACTTTACCGGCTCGCTTACCCGCGATGCCGGTGAGGATGTTGGCACTTATGAAATTACTCAAGGCACATTAGCTTTGAACGACAACTACGACCTTACCTATACCGGCGCTGACCTCACAATCACCGCCAAGCCCATTACCGTCACGGCTGATGCCAAGACCAAGACCTATGGCGACGCTGATCCGGATTTAACCTATACCAGCGACGAGCTCTCATTTGGTGATTCCTTCAATGGTTCACTTACCCGCGATGAAGGCGAGGATGTTGGCGTGTATGATATCACTCAAGGCGATTTAGCTTTGAGCAATAATTACATTCTTAACTATGTCGGCGCTGACTTGACCATTTCCAAAGCCACCGCCTCTATCTCCATCAACGGCTACTCCGACATCTATGACGGCGCGGCGCATGGCGCCAGTATTGCCTCGGCCACCGGCGTGAACGGTGAAAATCTGAACGATTCAGTTAATCTCGGTGACACATTCACCGATGTTCCGGGCGGCACCGCAAGCTGGACATTTACCGGCGGCACCAACTACAACGACCAGAGCGGTGATGCGGATATCACTATCAGCAAAGCCGATGTTTCTATCACTGTTAGCGGCGATACCGCAACCTATGACGGTTCAGCTCACGGCGCTACGGCTAGCTCGGTCACCGGAGCCGGCGATTTGAACACCACTGCCACTGGCTTTACATACTATGACAGCGATGATAATGAGCTTCTTGGGGCGCCGACTGATGCCGGAGACTACACGGTCGTGGCCAATTATGATGGAGACACTAATCACAACGGCGGCAGCAGCGATCCGGATACTATAGAGATCACGCCGGCTCCGCTTACCGTTACTGCTGACGCGCAGACCAAAGTTTATGGTGACGCTGATCCGGCCTTAACTTATACTAATGACCCTCTTGTCGGCGACGATGACTTTACCGGCTCGCTTACCCGCGATGCCGGTGAGGATGTTGGCACTTATGAAATTACTCAAGGCACATTAGCTTTGAGCGACAACTACGATCTTACCTATACCGGCGCTGACCTCACAATCACCCCCAAAGACATCACTATCACAGCCGATGCGAAGTCCAAAGTCTATGGCGACTCTGACCCGGACTTAACCTACACCCATAGCGATCTGGTTAACGGCGATACTGATTCGGTTTTCACCGGATCGCTCTCGCGTGTTGCCGGTGAGGATGCTGGCGTGTATGCCATTACAAGCACTTTGGATAATCCCAACTATAACATTGCCTTCGAAAGCGCCAGCTTCACAATTGATCCGAAATCAATCACCGTCACCCCGGAAACTGGTCAAAGTAAAGTATACGGCGATGTTGATCCAGTCTTCTTATATACTTCTGATCCCTTACTCGGCGGTGATACATTTTCTGGCGGCTTGAGCCGCTCGGGAGGCGAAAATGTTAACACTTATGAGTACACTCTCGGCGATTTGTCCGCGGGCAATAACTACTCCTTGACTCTTGACCCAGGCACATTTGAGATTATACCTAAAACCTTAACGATTTCAGCAGTTGCTGAAAACAAAGTTTATGACGGCACCGTAGTCGCAACAGTCGCCATTTCTTCGGAAGACATAATTGGAGATGGTGATGTAGAGCTGGACTTTGACACGGCAGCTTTCACCGACGAAAATGTTGGCGAAGGAAAGACGGTGATCGTTTCTGGCATTTCAATTTCAGGCGACGATGCGGATAATTACACCCTTGGCAGTACGGAAGCCGAAGCGTCGGCCAACATCACCCCGGCTCCGATTACCGTCAGCGTCACCGCTGAAAACAAAGTTTATGATGGCACCATCACAGAACCGTCCTTTACATTAGATATAACGGGTGAGGTGGATGGCGATGATGTTACTGCAACCAACGGCTCGGCTGTATTTGCTGACCCGAATGTTGGTAGCGATATCACCGTGACCGCGTCCGGCTACGCTCTTGAGGGCGCTCAATCAGGCAACTATTCAATCTCCAATAATAACGCCGTAACCACGGCTGACATTACTGCCAAAGACATCACCGTTACCCCAGACACTGATCAAGCCAAAGTTTATGGCGCAAGTAACCCGACTCTCACTTATGCCTTTATCCCCGCTTTAATCGGCGACGATGAATTCACCGGCGCTTTGAGCCGCGATGCCGGCGAAAATGTCAACACTTATGAGTACACTCTCGGCGATTTGTCCGCGGGCGGCAATTATGCTTTGACTCTTGCCCCGGGAACAACATTTGAGATAACTGAAAGACCCATCACGGTCACAGCCGAGGACCAATCCAAAGAGTATGGCGCACCTGATCCGGACTTGACTTACGCTATTACATCCGGGTCTCTAGTTGAGGGCGATTCATTCTCCGGTTCTCTTACGCGCAACTCCGGCGAGGATGTGGGAACTTACGCAATTACAGAAGGCGCACTTAGCGCGGGCAGTAATTACAGCCTAACTTTTGTTCCAGCCAATCTAACCATTGTTGACACCACTGCCCCGACCATCGCTCTTAATGGCGAAGGTACTGTTAGCCTCGAAGTTCATACCGCCTACACCGATGCCGGCGCCGTGGCGCACGACAACTACGATGCCGATGCGGATGTTGCGACCGCAGACATTGTGGATGTTGATACCGTCGGTGAGTACACGCTCAACTACAATCACACTGACGCCAATGGCAATGCCGCCGACCAAGTAACCCGCACGGTGAATGTCGTTGACACCACCAAGCCAGTCATCGCTCTTAATGGCGACAATACGCAGACTATTGAGGTCCACGATTCTTATATTGAGGCGGGCGCGATCGTTTCCGACAACTATGATGCCGACCTGACTGTCGCGATTGACGCTTCAGTGGTGGACACCGCCACGGTTGGTTCGTATACGGTCACATACGATGCCGTTGACGCGGCCGGTAACCCAGCTGACCAAGTAACTCGCAGCGTCAATGTGGTTGATACGACTCTACCGGTCATCAATTCCGTGGCCTTGGACAATTCCACTCCAAGCGTTGGCGATGCGATCACGGTTACGGTTGAGGCAACGGATAATGTTGGCGTGACCAGTGTTAGCGCAAATGACTCGGGGCTTAATTATGAAGGCGAAAATATTTGGAGCGGAACCATAACGGCTGAAAAAGGAACCCACACTGTGACGGTTACGGCCAGCGATGCCGCTTCCAATAGCGCAACCGATGAATCGCAAAGCTATACCACCGGGCTTGATAAAGCCATCGCGCTAACATCAGCCGGCAAATGGGCATTGATTTCAGCGCCGACATTGCTTAGTCAAGCGCCGACGGTTACTGACGATGCGGGCGGAGCCGTTGCCATGCTTGCGTACAAAAACGGAGAGTTTATTACTCCGTCCGCGGACGATGAAGACATGCTTAAGCCCGTAAACGCTTTTTACGTTAAAACGACCAGCACCGGAAAAGTCGGTTTTAAGTTTGCCGACATAACCAGCCCAACTCAAACGAGCAAACAACTGGCTAGCGGCTGGAATTTGGTTGGAACAAACAACGCCGGCTACGCGCAGGATGAATTCTCTTCTATATTGAACACCGAAACGGTTGCCGGAATGGTAACTCTCTATGTTCCGGATACTTACAACACCAGAAAGGACTCCAACTATTACGCGTCCTGGGGAGGATACGCCAACCATGATCTTGCCGCCAATAATGCCAGTGTGATTAGCGAATCTGGTTGGGGCTGGAATAGTCTTTCAAGATACGACGGCTACTGGGTTTTTATGAACGCCGCCAAGGTGTTTATGAAGAATCTCTTGCCCGATGATGATGACGATGACGAGGAGTTAGATAGCTAAGATGTCGTTTTCTTCAGGACTTACGCATCTTAGTTCCTCCCCTAGTATAGGGGAGGTTAGGAGGGGTAGGCTGTGCCATACGACAAAAGCGTTTCTTTGCACGTCTACCACCCCCTCCTATTCTAGGAGGGGAGAGGATTAAGCGCGTGGGTCCTATTCTTATTAAGTTAAAAAGATGCCGACCGGGAAAGCCCTAAAATTTTTTATCCCCTTAGTTGTTGCTTTAATGGCGATTAGCGTTCCTTTGGCGGTTTTCGCGGTGCCGCAACTGCCCCATATTTTTTACGGCAATATAACCATAGACGGCGCGCCGGCGCCGCTGGGCACTCTGATTATTGCTAAAGTCAGCGGCGCAGAGAAAGGCAGCATTACCACCACCGAAGCCGGCAAATACGGCGGCGCCGGCGCATACGACGCCAAGCTTCTGGTTCAGGGCAGTGATTTGAACGCGGGTGATACGATAAACTTTACCTTTTCCGGCATAAACGCGTCTGAAACAGCTTCGTTTGAATCTGGAGCACTGACTAGTCAGAATCTTACTTTTGTTACTAGCCTGGGCGGCTCCGGCGCCGATGTAACCCTAGGCTCAAGCGCTTCCGGGCAGGCGGAATTGCCCAGCGGCATCACGGCCGTGAGATTATCCGATTCAACGAGCCTGGATCTGTCGAACCGCGTTAACTCCGCATCCGACGGTACAATTACCGTTGGAGGCACTGCCATGACATTAAGTAATTTCACCAGCGGCAATCTTTCCGGCGTGAATCTGTCTGTGCCGCAGACCATAGGCGGTCAGGCCGTGAGCGTAAGCAAAGCGGTGGTATTGCAATCAGGCGTTGACAATCAACCGCTTACTCTAACTAACAACAACTTAAGCACCGTTACGGTGACGATCCCCGATGCGACCACGGTTTTGGCGCCGAGCGGCTGGAATGGCGCCATTGAACCGCCTAAAGCGGCCGCGAGTTCAGGCACGGCGCCCTCCGGCTTTTCTGTGGGCAGTACCGTAATCAGTGTCGGCTCGCCGGATGTGGTGCTGATATTTGATACGGCAGTCACGCTAACGCTTACTGGAGTAACCGGAGCCGTGGGCTACAAGCCCGCCGGAGCGGACGGCTGGGTTTCAATTGACGCCACTTGTTCCGGAACTTATGCCAATCCCGGAAGTCCAACATTTCCCGGCGAGTGCAAAATAACCAACGGCACCGATACAAAAATCGTAACTTACCACTTTACCAGTTTTGGTTCGCTTGTTGTCGCGCCAACGCCAACACCAACCACAACATCAACGTCTGTTTCTAGTTACGGCGAAGGCGGTGGCGGCGGAACAATTATTCCTTCTGTCCCCGCGGTAGCCTTGAGTGCGGCCGCCCGGAAAGTAGACGCCAATAAAGACAATAAAATTGATGTGTTGGACTTTAATACATTGATGGTCAACTGGGGCAGTGCGAGCGCCAACAATGCGGCCGATTTTAACGCTGACGGCAAGGTTGATGTGTTTGATTTTAA
>CAZGLK010000009.1:15443-22119 GCA_964526375.1 uncultured Candidatus Saccharibacteria bacterium
CGCCCGGGGCAAAACTTTACTCTTACGATTGGCCTAAACCCCCAAGGAACAAAAAATTACACCGCCAAAATGGAACTTCGCTACCCGGCCGATCTTATGGAAGTAAAGTCGTTCGCTTTTGCCAACGGCTGGCTGGCGCTGGTTCAGCCCGGCTATGATCTTAGCGATAAGACCAACGGAGTGTTAATAAAAACCGCGGGTTACCCGGGCGGCGTATCTTCGCCGGTTGCTTTTGGAACGGCGTCGTTTCTGGCCAAGAAAAGCGGCAATGGAACGATCACTCTAAACAGCGCCAACTCGTTAGCGCTGGATGCCAACAATCAGAATGTTATTGCGGGCGCGTCAGCTCAAACTGCGGTAGCCGTAGCGGCTCCGGCCACTGCTCCAACGACTCCAAAAACTCAAACGATCCCCGCGGCAGAACCAACTAAAAAAGAGCCGGCCGTTTCAGAAAAAGAGGCGCCTGCCCTCACGGAGTCAACAGCCGCGCCGCAACCAATAGCTTCGCGATCGTTATTAGCAGCGGTCGGCAGTGTGGCCGCACTCGGCACTGGCAGTGCCGTGGTCGGCATATTGGTCGGCGCAATAATTCTGATTCTTGCTGGCTACGCGATCTACGCCGTTATCAAAAAGAGAATCCGGCGGCCAGATAGCTCAAATTCAACCGATTCGGCACAGCCCAAAGAACCCCCGCCGCAGGCGAGTTAACCCCACCACTGTTTCCCAGTGGTCGGACGTCTGGGGTGGGCTACGAGAAGGGGCTATTGGAGAGAAAACTTATAGACTCTAAAAGCGGCGGCGTTGCCCGCCGCTTTTATGATTGTGTCGGGCAGGCGGCCATTCTTTTGAAGGAATTGTTCTACATCGCCGGCAGCGGATGAGGGTTGTATTGGTTTTAGCGGCGAGGCCGCCTCGGCTTTTACAAAATAGAGAGTTACAGCCTTAAACATTTCGGTCTGGCCGGATTTTATTTTTTGCTCAAAGGCGCTGGCCGGCATTATGGGTATACCATGGTAATATTGCCGCCGGCTAAAGAGCCACAATGTTGGGCCTAAAGATAGGTTATCGTCGTAGATAAGGCCGGTGGGTTTGAGATCAGGGGGATAATTAGCGCTGTATTTTTGAATTACGCGCTCTAGATGCGGATTGGGATGGCTGGGCAGACCGGGCCCGCGTGCGCCGCCGAAAATCTCGTTAAAGTATCTATCCAGCTTGACCACGCCGTAGTCGGGTGCACTAAAGAAAACGAGATTGACGGTGAATATCAATTCATAAACAAAAAAAACCGCGATCGGAGCCAGCACCCATTTTTTGTTGTAGCGCTCGCGCATGGCGGTCAGGCCCAAGGCGGCCAGCAGCGTGGCCGGAATGGCATACAAAGAGCTAAAGCGAATGGCCGAGCCGATCTTTATCAACATCAAAGTAATAAATACGGCCGCCAGCGGCAACCACATCAGTTCTTTTCTAAGGCCGCGGCGGATCAAAATCACCACCAGCCCCAGAGAGGCCAGAATCAAAAAGGGGATAGAAAAGATAGTCAGCAGGTTTTCGGAGATGTTAGAAAACGGCTCCTGGCTTTTGCCGGATTCGCCCTGCCAGGGGATTTTTTGATTCAAAAGAGAAGCCAGTTGCAAATCAAAGTGGCCAAAAATTTTGTAGGAATAGATGTTGTAAACAATCACCGGCGAGAAAACCGTGAGTGCTATAATCAGCGAGAGGTAAAGCCGTTTGTCTTTAAGCAGGCGCGATTTATTGATCAACAGATAGAGTGCGTATATTGGCATCAAAAACAAACTCACATATTTTGTTAAAAAACACAGCCCCAAAATTAAGCCGAATTTCCACCAGTGGCGGCTGTTCTCCAAAAAGCGCAAAAAGTAATAGATGTTAAGAAGTAGCAGGGGAAAGAGAATACCCTCCATCATAGCCAGGCGCGAATTGGAAACCAAGGCAAAACTTAAACTGCCCAAGAGAGCAGCCATAAGGCCGAGCGACCTTTTCTGGAGTTGAAGTCGCCGGCCGATCAAGTAAAGAAGGAACACGGCAGCAATTCCGCCCAAGGCTGAAGGCAGGCGGGCTACCAAGAGAGAATCGCTGAAGAGTTTTAAAAAAATATGCTGAACCAAAAAAACCAGCGGCGGGTGGTCGTGAAAAGAAAGCTTGAGCCAAGCGGGCAGAGCCGAATTCTGTAGCCACTGGATTGGTGTGGTCTGGGAGGTGCTGTCTAAGTAATCCAAATAGCCGATGGAGCGGAAAGCATAAAGTCCCTCGTCAAAAGTAAGCTCGCTGGAACCTAGTCCCCATAAACGTAAAATAGCGGCCAAGACGACAACGATAAAAAGTATAATTTTAACTGGCTTGGTCATATGCGGCTGCCACTACTCTACTACACTACTTGTCACTCTGACCAGCCCGGACCAGTCCACAAGGCCGCCCACTTGGAACCGGTGGTCGGACGCCGTCTCTGACTACACGCCCGCGCTAGGCATATGGATGAGTCAGGGCGCTTGGCAGACGGCGGCTTTGTCCTCGGGGCTTAATTTAGATATAAGGTTTTGAAGTTCGGCGATGGTGGCTTGGCTTAAGGCCGGCAGCGAAGATGGTCCGTTTGAACTCGGCGGCGGGGCCGGTGATGATCCCACACCGGCTATCTTGCCCACGATTTGGGGCAACAGGCTGCTTTTGGGGTTAAGCTCTTTTATTTCTTCTATGATTTTTTGGGATTCCTGCAAAGCCGATTCCAATTGGGCGGTCTCGTCGGGGCTGGCATTTCCGCTGGCAATGGATCGGGTCAAACTTTCCATAATATCCGCGTTGGCCCCGAGCTTTTCCAAAAGTTCGGCTCGCCGGGCGGCCGGGTTAAAAATTTCAAAGCTTTTGTCTTTGAGCCGGCCCAAGCCCAAAGCCGCCAAGGCCTTTTGTTTTACGGAATCGGGCAAGTTGGTGGCCAAATAATAACCGCCCAGGCTGAATAGGGTTGTGTATAGCAGAAACTTGAGCATATGGTACAATTATATTATCTTAAATCTTAAATCTCAAATCTCGAAGCTTTATGTTTTCCAAAATTACAACCATAATTTCATCCAGCCGGTTGATTCGCTGGCTGGCGATGGCTTTGTTTATTTTGGTTGCGGCTCTGGCTTTGAATAGCGTCTGGGATGTTTTTGCCAAATGGGGCTGGGCGAATCCGCCGTCCAAAGAGGCGCGCACCATAACTCTTTCGGCTGAAGGCAAGGTTACGGTTACGCCCGACACCGCCCGGCTTAACTTGAGCGTGGTTAGCGAAGGTAAGTCGGCCGAAGATGTTCAGCAAAAAAACACCGAAGCCATGAATAAGGTAATTGAGTTTGTTAAATCCAAAAGTGTTGAGGACACAGACATTAAAACCACCGGATATAATCTTTACCCCAAGTATGATTATGTTGAGGGTCGGCAAGTCGCGGCGGGCTATACCATAAATCAAACCCTGGAGGTAAAAGTCAGGGACCTAAAAAAAGTAGGGGAGATTATAACTGGGGCAGTCAGCCGTGGGGCTAATCAAGTTTCGGGGGTGGAGTTTTTGGTGGATGACCCAGACAAATTTAAAGCCGATGCCCGCGCTCAAGCCTTTGAAAAGGCCCGGGCTAAGGCCAAGGAGTTGGCTAAACTTGCTCGCGTTCGGCTGGGCAAGGTGACTACGTTTTCGGAATCGTTCACCGGCGAGCCGCCGATTATTTATGGCCGATCGGCCGAGGTTTACGGCATCGGCGGCGGCGCTGTGCCCGACACCCAAGCCGGCAGTCAGGAGATCGCAGTCAGCGTGAATGTGACTTTTGAAATTAAATGATGCGCAGGATATGATTTTGTTCCAAGCTAAGCTTGGAACATTTAATTTCTTTCATATGCATCTTAAAGGATCGTCGGAGATACATAAAAAAGGAAAGGGTGGCATTTAGCATCATTTACAACCATTCAACAAAACAGACGTCCGACCACTGTGAAACAGTGGTCGGACGTCTGTGATGGGGTAATGTCATTCTATTCTGGTTGGTGGTATTATTGAAAACAATTGGTTCTTTAATTAAATGATACGGAGGTGAGAGCCGGTGTTTATTGAAAATGGTAAGTGGTCTAGACTGGCTGTGGCTATGTTGGTGGAGCGTGATGACGGCGAGTTTTTGCTGGTTCGGGAGGAGAGAACTGAAGAGGCGATAGGTAAGTATCCAAATATGCTTTCCATTCCCATGGGGCATATTGAGCCTGCCGAAGATCCGCCGACGGCGGCGCTGCGCGAGTTTACCGAGGAAACGGGTCTTGAGGCCGAAATTGATTATCCGCTTGGGTTTTTTCAGTTTGAGATGCCTAATAGAAAACGCGCCGCCCTGTGGGCTTATAAGGGACATCTCGTCGATGGCGTTAAAGAGAAGCCAGCGGTGATCTGGGTTGATGAGATTGAATTTTTGTCGCTGGATCCATTTTTACTCCGGCCGCTAAACCACGAGATTTTCCAGTTGTACTCTGTGGCGCGTCGTCTCATTACCCATATCGGTTTGGGCAATAAAACATTGACCAGAATAGTTCAGGCCGCTACGCCCACGGCCTCGCATTGGACCCCTTCATAAAAGGAGGGGTTTTTAATTTCCCAGGATGATTGTAGTGCCTAAGTTCTTACCGATCAGTGCCGACATTATATTTCCGACTCGCAGGCCGTTGAATATGCGAGTGGTTGCTTTGGAGTTGAGACTCATGAGCTTGGCCAGCTTGCCCATCATCTCGCCGGTGGTGTCGTGGGAAGTTGAAGAGGCGGGAGTTTGTTTAGATAATGCCTTGATCATCCTTAGGTTTATATCTTTCAGTAATTGAGCCGATTTGTTTTTATGGGGGTTGGCGGTGTAGACGCCGTCAACATCGCTGGCCAAGAGAATAAAGTCGGCCTTAAATTTTTGGGCGCAGACTACGGTTATTGTATCGCCCGATAAAATGGAAAAGTTTTTTTGCCCATCCACCACCATATCGCCGTTAAGCAGGGGAATCCAGTTTTTCTTTAATATCTCGCCAACTAATCTGTGGCCGCAGAAGTTTAGTTTGCCGTTTTGGTAATAAAATAAGCTACCGCTGGGGAGAGGGATGACTGGTAACCCGGCCTGATTTAAAATAAAGGCAATCTCTTGTTGAAGCCGGCTGACCTCGCGGTGGGTTTGCAATGAGCCCTGAATTGCTTTTGCATCCGGGGCTCCTTTTTGCAAACCAAAGCGGTGAGCGAGGCCGTGGGCTCGGCCGCCGGCGCCATGAACCAAAATTAGCCCTTGGGGTTTGGCCTTGATAGCCTTTTTGATTTCTTGGGCGATCCGCCGGACTATTTTTTTATTCAACCCCCCGCCCAGTTTTTTGCGGGTTACTATTGACCCGCCGAGTTTTAATATGGTTAGCTGTCTGTTCATTAAGATTTCGATAGTCCGATGCTTTGTTCGGCATATAGATTATTTAATTATAAAAAAAGAAGGAAGTCAATTTTGACTTTCTTAAGTTGTTTCTCATCGCGCTGAATGTTAAAATCCAATCATGAATAAAATAAACCTCCTTCCGGTAAAACCATTCCAGGAAACGCTTCACCGCGGTTATTGCGGACCGGCGAGCCTCAAGATGGTGTTGGATTACTGGGACATCAATAAAAGCGAAGAAGAAGTCGCAATCGCATGCAATCGCGATCCAAAGCTTGGAACTGATGACACATTGATTAAGAAAGCAGCTGAATCTTATGGCTTCAAAGTTGAAATTGAAAACGACTCTTCGTTTGACTCAATTCAGCATTGGCTGGATCGCCGCGTGCCAGTTATTGTCAATTGGTTCACCCGCGGCCGCGCCGATTACAGCGACGAGGAAGTTCCAGATGGACACTACTCGGTAGTGGTCGGACTTGATGATGACCACATCTATTTGCAAGATCCCGAGATTGGCCGTTTGCGAAAATTAAAACGCGACGATTTTATGCGCGTTTGGTTTGATTTCAAACCAGCTTACATCACATCGTGGGACGACATGATCATCCGTCAGCTGATCGCAATCTATCCGGCTAAACGATAGTGTTTTCCATTTCTCTATTTGCGTCTGCGAAAATTCTTAAACCATCGACACCCGCCATCAGCGAAGGGGGGTAGTAAAGCCAATGCTTTTACTACCCCCCCGGCTCCCTCTGATGCTCGGCAATATCCTCAAAGGAGGGAAAGGGGAAGACTAGATCATGGGGCGACTATAAAAAGTCGCCCTAAATATTATTAAGTTTATTTAAACAGGACTTACGCACTTTAGTTCCTCCCCTAGTATAGGGGAGGTTAGGAGGGGTAGGCTGTGCCATACAACAAAAGCATTTCTTTGCGCGTCTACCACCCCCACCCCATCCTATTCTAGGAGGGGAAAGGATCAAACGCGTAGGTCCTATTAAAATTATGCTTCTAACCAAGAAACAAGAACAAGAATTATTTAAGAAAATTGCCAAAGGCGACAAGAAAGCCATCAGTAAGTTGGTGAACGCTAATTTATTTTTGGTAGAAAGTATTGCTAAGAGATATAAGGACAATGACCATTACCTTTCGTATAAAACTCTGGTTGAAATCGGCAAGAGCGGTTTAAGAAAAGCATTAGATAAATACAACCCAGATAAAGACTATAAATTCTCCACCTACGCCACTTGGTGGAT
>CAZGLK010000010.1:0-16281 GCA_964526375.1 uncultured Candidatus Saccharibacteria bacterium
GATTACAATACGGCTTATTCCGCTCCTCGTTTTTTCCTTGAATTGCATCCAAACGGGTAAGTCCTACAACCAATAGTTTGACCCAACAAGAGCTGCTCTTGTAGAATGAAGCTATGCAACTCAATCAGGAACAAATTGATACTCTGGCCAGATATTTTTCTGACTTATCCAAAATTCTTTTTGGTTCCACCGTGCTCGGATTTTTCATCCCCTCGGCCGAAACGCAGATTGCGCTCTCCGTATTCATTGTCGGTGCTCTAGCAACTATATCCTGTTTGATATTCAGTCTAAAATTACTCAAATAAAAATGAACAATTTATCCATAGCTTACCTTATTATTACCGTCGTGGCTACGATAATTTTTATAATAGCCATGAGAGCCAAAAAATAACTATGAAAGATGTCATTTTCTATGTCGTTGCCGCAGTGGTTTTTATTATCGCCTTTGGGGTAGGGTTTTTTTATGATCCCAAATCCCGCAAGCCGTAAGCCCCATTAGAACGGGCGCTTCGCGATCGGCTGATGGGAACATTACACTTCCATCAGCTGTCTCTGTCACTACCGCCGACCCGCTTCGCCGTAGCTTCAGCGAGGCGAGCAGGAATCAGCGGCGTTCTAACGGGGTAAACCGCCAACCCAAAAAGAGGATTATTATCCTCTTTCCAATTTCCAGGTTTCCAAATCCCGCGATCGCTGGAAATAGAAACCTATCTGCTCATCTGCCCCCACTGCCCAACTACGGCACCAGATCGTAAAACCATTCCTTAATTTTAGCCCACCAGTTACCGGCTAAAACCATTTCGGCCGCCAGCGGCTTTTTCTGCCGGGCGTTTTCGTAGTCGTACTGCCACAGCAGGAGGCCAGCCAGAGTGGCGAAGTCCGAATCAAAAACCTCGTTAAAATCGGATTTGATATTTCTAATCCGCCCCAGCTCCACCGGCAGTTTGAGCCGCCTTTTGGCCAGCTCCGCCATGCCCTCCATTTTTACGCCGCCGCCCACCAGCACCGCTCCCGCCGGCAGAAGGCCGGCCTTACCAATCCGTTTAAGCTCCTCATTCACCAAGCCAAAAATCTCACTGGCCCGGGCCTCAATAATGCGGGCCAGTTCCCATTTGGGCAATACCAAATTATCCGTGCCCCAATCGGCTAAAACCGCCTGCTCTCTTTTAGAAACCAGCGCCGACAGCGAGCAGCCGTGCTCCACTTTAATTTTTTCCGATATCTCCGGCGACACCTTAAAACCAATGGCCACATCGTCGGTGATGCGACCGGCGCCAACCGGCAACACCTCGGCGTGTTTTAAGTTGGACTCTTCCCAAACAGACAAACTGGTGGTGCTGGCGCCAATATCCAAAACCACCGCGCCCAACTCGCGCTGCTTTTTGGTGAGCACAGCGCCGGCTCCGGCCAAGGGCGTATAGACCCAATTATCCACAGCCAGGCCGGCTTCCTGGAAAGCCTTTTTAACCAAACGCAGAACCGGCGTGGAACCCAAAACCAAAGTTACGGCCGCCTCCAAACGCACGCCCTTCATGCCCACCGGATCTTTGACGCCCTCTTCGCTGTCAACCCGATATTCCAGCGGTATAACATGAACAATCTCCCGATTGAGCGGTAAAGACACGGCCCGAGCCGATTCCAGCACCCGCATTACGTCTTCATAAGCTATTTCACCATCGGCGCGGGAGACTGCCACCGAGCCCCGCGAGCTCATCAATTTAAAATGAGGACCGCCCAAGCCCACCACCAAGCGGGATATTTTAACATTGCCGCTCTTAGACGCCAACACCACCGCCTCCTTTATGGAATCAGTTACTTCTTTAAGATCAATCACCTGCCCGCGCCTAATGCCCCGGGCCGCGCTCTGGCCCAAAGCAATCACTCGCAAACCGGCCTCACCGGCGCGTTGCGAAGAAGCCGAATCAACCAGCAGGGTCGCTACCCGAACCTGGTGCGAACCTAGGTCTAAAGCGGTAATGATGCGTTCGCGAGACACAATGATCAGAAAAATCCAAATCTCAAAATCCAAATGTCAAATAAATATCAAAATCCAAAAAATTTTGGCCCTGGGATTTTAGATTTGGTTTGACATTTGAGCTTTGGAATTTGAGTTTATCTTCCAAGTATAACCCCCAACTTATTCAGTATTCTTGTTTCGGTGTTCTCCATCACCTCTGTATCCTTCCGGGTATCATGCCCATATCCAGCTAAGTGCAATATACCATGAACCACCAAGCGAGTCATCCAGTTTTTTTGTGTAAAACCATACTTTTTGGCTTCGGCTTTGATTACACTGGGGCAAAGTACCACATCGCCTGCCCCGAGTTCGTTCGAGGGGCCCGTCTCAAAACTCAAAACATTGGTGGGGTGATTGCGGCCGCGATACCTTTTGTTAAGCTGGCGCATCTTCTGGGACGAAACAAAAACAAGGCCGAACTCCCGAACCGCCTTGCTTTTGGGTAACACAGAGTTTACCGCTCTTAAGATTCTGCTTTTATTTACCCCGTAGGCAAGCATTTTTCGGAAAAACTCGGAAAACTCAGATAGTCAGTGCTTCAGAGTTTCTGATAATCTTAGGACTTACGCGTTTGCCTGTAAACCGTCATTCTGAACGCAGTGAAGAATCTCAACCATACGCATTTTCTCGCCATTTCCGCCTTAGAGATCCTTCGCTGCCGCTCAGGATGACGCAAACGCGTAAGTCCTAAATCTGATAATCAGATGGTCTGATATTCTGAGTACTTCCGAGTTTTCTGAATCATTCCAACATCGGCTCAAGTATCGTCTTGACTCGGCCGCCCTCCGCCCGGCCGCCCAGTTCCTTTACTGCCGCGCCCATTATTCTGCCAAAATCTTTTTTAGATCTGGAGCCGACCTCGTCCAAAACTTTCTCAACCGCCGCCTTAATCTCGGCGTCGCTGGCCTGCGGCGGCAAGTATTTTTTTAAAATCTCGGCTTCCTGTTCTTCACCCGCAGCCCGATCGGCTTGGCCCGCCTGCTTAAAAGCCGCGCTGGAATCTAAACGTTTTTTAACCTCGGCGCGGATAACCTCCTGCACCTCCGTATCACTTAGACCTTCTTCCTTTTTTCTTTTTTCTATCTCCTTATTCTGAACGGCCGATTTCAACATGCCCAAAACCGACCGCCTAAAAGCATCTCCGGCCTTAAGCGCCTCTTTCAAATCGACATTGATTTGTTCTTTTAAGGAATTCATTTTAACAGCCAGCTTTTACTATATATCCTATCATGATGATCAAAATCCAATAACCTTATTTCTAAACCCTTAATCTCATAAACCAACACAAACGAATCAACCTGCACTCTGCGGTAATTCCGCAAAACATTCCTTAACGGTTTACCCAAAATTGGTTCTCTGACTACCTTGCTAATCTGCTTCTCTAATCTGGTCAACAAAACAGGATTTCTGGCTTTAAGCTTCTTGAGTATTTCGTTAAAGCGCGGCGCTAAAACAATAACGTAAGACATCAGACGTTCTTCAAATAAGCCTTCAATTCTTTTAGGCTGCGCAGTCGCCTGCCACCGCCTTCATCCAGAATTCTGGATTGTTTCTCCAGCCTCTTTATGATAGCCGGCCTAATCTCATCTTTCGACAATTCCAAAACAGCCTCTTTCAAAGTAGAAACTTCCATCTCTATATTAGTTTGCTTTCTAAGCAATTCCCTATAATCTTTCTTATCAAGAATTGTTGTGCTTGACATATAAATATGTGTCCTCAAAAATTATCTTTCTTAAAGATGTTTGTCATCGTAATTGTCATAGTCATTGTCATCTCTTCTTCTTTATTTTACCCAAATCAATTTTCTGCCCCGGCTCCAGCTCGCCCAATTTGATTAACTGCGAGCGCAGTTCGCGTAATTCACTCCGCCGCCGGGCGCTTACTTTCTGCTGGCGCTTGGTGGGCGGCTTGCGGTAAAACATCTGCCGGCGCGAGCGCATCAAAACGCCGCTTTGCCTGACTTTTTTGGTAAAACGGCGCAATAAGTTTAAGGTGGATTCTTTGTCTTTCTTTCGTAGTTCTATCATATAGGTCTTATTGGTCCTATAAGACTTATAAGATTATGGCAATTTATGGCAACTGGATTTTTTCTCCCGCCAACAAATGCAGGTGCAAATGATCAACTATCTGTCCTCCTTCGCGGCCAACATTAAAAACCAGTTTGTAGCCGGCCAGATTATTGTCCTGTGCTACTTTAACAGCTTTTTGAATAACCCGCAACACCACTGGCCAATCCTCGGCCGCCGCCTCTTTTAGCGAGCTAATGTGCTTTTTGGGCACGGCCAGCCAGTGGACACTGGCTTTGGGGTGAATGTCCTTAAAAACAACAACCGCCTCGTCTTCCGCAACGATTTCAGCTGGTATCTCATGCCGCGAGATTTTGCAAAAAATGCAATCCTCCATAAATGTAACGATGACAATGACAATGACAATGACAATGACAAATGATTTTTTGGTCAAAAGTCATCGTCGAAAGTCATCGTCATCACCATTGTCATAAACCCTTCAATCTTTTCTTAATCTCCTCCATCAATTTAGCCTGGGGTATGGTTTCCTGCACACCCGAGGTCATATCGCGAATAATAATTTCGTTGTCCAAGGCCTCTTTCTGGCCCAAAATCAAAGCCAACTTTACACCCAACTTGTCGGCAATTTTCATTTGAGATTTTATGGAGTGCCGGCTTAGCGATTCAGCCACTACGATGTTGTTGCGGCGAAATTCCTCCATCAACTTTAGGCTCTTCTTTTTGCCCAGATCGCCCAACTGCACCAAAAACAGCTTGGGTTGAGCCAGCTGGCTCACCCGCGCTTTGGCCTCTTTCATCTCGGCAATAATGCGCTCCACTCCGGCCGCCCAGCCCACCGCCGGCACATCTTTGCCGCCCAAAAGCTCGGCCAGACCGTCATAGCGGCCGCCCGAAGCCAGAGCCGATTGGGCTGACCGCTTTTCCTCAATATAAATTTCAAAAACCGTACGGGCGTAATAATCCAAACCACGCACCAAATGGGGATTAAGCAAATAGGGTATTTCCAGCTCGTCCAAAAATTCCAAAACCTTTTTAAAGTGGCTGCGGCAGTTATCGCAAATATAATCCAAAATCTGGGGCGCCTTGCCGATAATTTCGCGGCAAGATTCGTTTTTGCAGTCCAAAATGCGCAAGGTATTAGCCTTGTAACGGCGCTGGCAGTTGGGGCAGAGTTTTCTTAATTGCGGCCGCAGGTAATCTTTAAGCATTTGGCGGTGCTTAACGCGGCAGACCTTGTCGCCCAAGCTGTTGATCTCGCAAATCAAGTTTTTAAGACCCAACTCTTTTAGAACGGTTAGGGCGAGCATTATCAGCTCGGCGTCCAAAACGGCGTCATCCACGCCCAGGGCTTCAAAACCGAATTGATGAAACTGCCGAAAGCGGCCGGCCTGCGGGGTTTCGTGCCGAAACATGGGGCCTAAATAAAACACCTTAACCGGCTGGGGCAAACTTTCCCAGCCGTGTTCCAAATAGGCTCGCATTATGGGCGCAGTACCCTCGGGCCGCAAAACCAGCTCGTCGCCGCCTTTGGTTTTTAGAGCAAACATTTCCTTTTCCACTATGTCGCTGGCCTCGCCCAAACTGCGCTCAAAAATAGCCTGAAACTCCAAAATAGGAGTGGACACAAAACCAAAATCGTAGAATTTGGCCAGCTCCCCCGCCACCAATCGGATCTTGTCCCAATAGGGCTGATCCTCGGGCAAAATATCGTGCATGCCGGTTGGGGTGAAAAAGAGTTGTTTAGCCATTGCGATAGCTTCCTAGCTTACTAGGAATTAGCTTTCTAGGATCAGCAAACAAATTCTTCCTAAAGCCTAATAAGCTAATATCCTAATACGCCGGGCTCTTGATTGCCTGTGCCGCGTTGACCGGCCAGGCCCTTAGCCATGCCCGACCGACTATTAAATGCCGGGCCAGCGGCCCCCAGCGGCGCGAATCCGAAGAGGCGCCGCGGTTGTCACCCAGCACAAAATATTCATTTTCATCCAACTTTATTTTTATCTCCCCGGGCGTGGCTTGGTCCAGATAAAATTCATCCAGCTCAAAACCGGCGGGGCTAGCCTGATTGGCAACCGTCACCCGGCCGTCTTTGATTTCAATTGTCTCCTCGGGCAAGCCGATTAGGCGCTTAATGTAGTACTGATGGGGGTCTTGGGGAAAGCGGAACACCACCACATCGCCCCGCTTGGGCTCTTTGAAACGGTAGGAGACCTCATCAACAATCAAGTAATCCTTGTCGTGAAAATTGGGCACCATGGAATCCCCGCGCACAAAAAAGGGCTGAACGATAAAATAGCGGATGGGCAGAATAATCAAAAGCGAGACAATTACAATCCGCGCCGTCTCGCCCAAAAAACCAAATGTTTCTTTTAGAAATTGCTTCATGATGAAGTGAATGATAACATTTTAAGCTACCGCCAGCAAATCGGCGAGGCTTCCCGCAACAAAACATGATAAAATTAAAGTATGGCTGCAGAAATCAAATCAACATCCTCGTCTTCTCAAAGCTCCGGGCTGGGTTTGGTGTTTTTTGTGCTGCTGATGCTGGCAACCGATGTTTGGATGTTCCAAAAAGTTTTTGCCGGCAACAGCAAAACCGATCTGCCGCAGATCAAATTTAATCCCGTTAGCGCGAGCGCCCTTATTCTAAAGAGATACGACCCGGCCGATTATGGTTTAGACAAACCGGTAAACATCTTGGTACTGGGCAAGTCGGGCGGCCAGTATATTGCGCCCAACTTAACCGACACCATATTTGTGGCTCGGATTGATCCCCAGCCGTCGCCCCGACTAAAGATAGTTTCTATCCCTAGGGATCTAGCTGTGAAAACCGCCGATCAAAAAACAACAAAAATAAACGGCCTGTACCAGCTGGGTCTTAGAAAGTCGCAGCAGGAAGGCTTAAATCTGATTCAAACCAAGGTTGAAGAAGTAACCGGCCTAAAAACGGACTACTTTGTGATTTTTGATTTAGCCACCGTGGAAAAAATAATAGACGACATCGGCGGCATTAATGTTGCCGTCACAGAAGACATTTATGACCCGCGCTTTCCCAGCGAGAGCGGCGGCTACGAAACCTTTCGCTTGGCGAGCGGCTTAAGATACCTGGACGGTAAAACGGCCCTGCGGGTAGTAAGAACCCGCGCCAGCCCCAGGGGCGACTTTGACCGCATCAAGCGCCAGCAAGCGGTGCTAAAAGCCATCAAAGGTAAACTGCTTTCCTTAAACCCCATTTGGGACTTTCCTAAACTTTGGAATATTTTCAGAACCGTACAGAAAAATATCTACACCGATCTTGAGCTAGCTAATGTAAAAGAGCTGTGGTCAGCAGCCAAGTTGGCTGATTTGGACAATGTACAAACGTTAAATTTAGACTTGGAAAGCGGATTGGTTAAAGAACAAAAAACCCAGTGGGGCGGGCAGGCGGTTTATATTCTAGTAGCCAAAGACAAGCCGTTTGAGTATACTAATATACAAAAAGAGATAATTAGCTTTTTAGGAAATTAGCTTCCTAGCATTAGAATTCCTAATATCCTAAGAAGCTAGGAAGCTAAAAGCCATGAAAATAATTGTCGGCTTGGGCAATCCCGGTGAACAATATCAAAAAACCCGCCACAACGTGGGCGAGTTTTATTTGGCCAAATTAGCCCAGACTTGGGGTGTTAAAGATTTTGAAGATGCCAAGTCAGCTGATTATGCCGAGGTTAAAATAAAAGGAGGTTCGACCTCCACTGGAGGTCGAACCTCCGTAATGCTGATTTTTCCCAAAGAGCATATGAACAACTCCGGCCCGGCCTTAAAAAAGGCGCTGGCCCAACTTAAAATCAAAACCAAGCCGCAAGATATTTTGGTAATCCATGATGATTTGGATATTGACTTTGGGCGTATAAAGTTGAGCTTCGCCAAATCCAGCGCCGGGCACAAGGGCGTGGAATCCGTCATTAAGAATTTAAAGAGCGATAAGTTCTGGCGCTTGCGCATAGGCATCAGGCCCAAGAAAAAACCCGAGCACAAAAAAATAGTTGATTTCTTGCTCAAAAAATTCACCCCAGCAGAAGAAAAGATATTAAACAAGAATTTTAAAAAAATAAAATCGGGTTTGGAAGCCTGGGTTAACGATCACGATCAAGCCTCAATACTAATAAATACCCTAAATTATCAAGGCTAAACCTTGATCAGCAAGGCTTAGCCTTGATAATGAAAGTGTGCGTGAAATAAAAAACCCCCATCTGCTTGGCATCGCCAGTGGCAGTATGGAGGTACCGATTTCACCTCGGCTGCGTCCGCTGATCGCACCCCTGCCGCGGAACAGCAATTTGGGGTACGGCAACTGTTATTCCGCGAGAAGCCCGTTGCCGGCTTTCCCGCGACCACGCTGTCATTTACTTATTCCCCCAAACCCGCGCGGCGATTAGGGGGAAAATCAATTAAATTATTAAAGGACCAAACAACGATTTGTGACTAGCCTAGCCGACCTAGGCTTTATCACTTTTCTGACGCAGTTACGGTTCTTGTCCGTCCTTTAGAACTAGCGCCAGTCGGTATCTTCATTATACACCCCCCACAAATCCTGTCAAGTGCCTGTGGCCGAAACCAACAGAAAACGCAGTATTTATAGGTATTTTATCGCATTTGACTATACTGCCGCCATTGGTTTAACATAGCTATTGGATGCACAACCAAAAATCACTGCTTATTGTCGCCAATATCCCTGAATTTAGAAATCAGGGCGTTTTGTGGTTCCAAGAAAACGAGGCCAAAATAAAAAGCCAAGCCGCCAAAAACTTGTGGTGGCGCAATCATATCCGGCTGATAGAAAAAGACCTAAAAATCAATCCACTGGCCCTAATCAGAGAACTCGTTGATCTGGGCTACGGCAAAACACATCGCGTTCTAAACTCGGGGGAGTGCGCCTTTATGGGCTCGGTGCTAACCCTCTGGCCAGTTAATTCTGATTCTCCATTGGCCATTGATTTTAACGGTAATATTGTTGAGTCAATCAGCGCAGTTGAGAAACCCCAAACCAAGATCGCCGCCGAGGCGCTGGAAGGACTGGAACAAATCTACAACCGCTTCAAACCGGGCGATTATGTGGTGCATGTGGACCACGGCATCAGCAAGCTAAAAGGCGTAACCCCCGACCTGGAAAACTACTTTGAACTGGAATACGCCAAGGGCGATAGACTTTTTCTGCCTTTTGAGCAGATTAAAAAAATCTCCCTTTATGTTGGCTTCAGCCGCCCCAAAATCCATCGCTTGGGCGGCAGTTTGTGGCACAAGATTAAAACCAAGGCCAAAGAAGACATTGTTAAACTGGCCAAAGAACTGCTTCAGCTTTATGCCCAAAGAGAAGTGGCCCGAGGATTTTCTTTTGTTAAGAATCCGCCTGATCTTCAAAACCTTATCTCCGACTTTGAGCACCCGGAAACGGCCGACCAAACCAGATCGTGGCAGGAAATTGAAACGGACATGGAAAACGGCCAGCCCATGGACCGCGTTTTGGCGGGCGACGTTGGTTTCGGCAAAACCGAACTGGCTTTGCGGGCCGCTTTCAAGGCGGCGCTTTCCGGCAAGCAGGCGGCCCTGATCGCGCCCACCACCATTTTAGCCCAACAGCATTTCGGTGTTTTTAGAGAACGGCTGGACAAATACGCCGTGAACATTGGCCTCTTAAGCCGCCTGCAAGATAAAAAGGCCAACCAAGAAACCGCGGCGGGAATAAAATCTGGGAAAATAGACATAACCATCGGCACCCATAGAATGCTTTCAAAAGACATAGCTTTTAAAGACTTGGGGCTTTTGATTATAGACGAGGAACAAAGATTCGGCGTCCTGCAAAAAGAAAAAATTAAAAAGCTAAAAACCAATGTGGATGTTTTGATGCTCTCGGCCACGCCCATTCCCAGAACTTTATACTTAGCGCTCTCCAATCTAAAGCCGATTTCTAAAATTCAGACTCCCCCACTCGGTCGGGAGGCTGTAGAAACAAAAGTGGAAAAATTTTCATGGGATTTGATCAAAAAAGCTCTTGAGCATGAGCTTAACCGCGGCGGGCAGGTTTTCTTTTTGGAAAACAGGATTCACAAAATCGGCGGCGTAATGGACGCGTTAAATAAGATCCTGCCGCGAGCGCGTTTGACGGCGCTGCACGGCCGCATGGGCGAGCGCGAAATACTTAATGCCGTAGAAAAATTCCAAAATAGACAAATCGATGTTCTGGTTTCAACCACAATAATTGAAAACGGTCTGGACTTGCCCAACGCCAATACTTTGATAGTTTCCGACGCCACCCGCCTCGGCCTTTCACAAGCTCACCAGTTGCGCGGCCGGGTGGGTCGGCGCGATATAAAAGCGGTGGTGTACTTTCTCCATCCCCAGAAACGGCCAAGCGACCTAGCGCAATCACGCCTGGAGGCCTTAAAAGAGTTCTCCAATTTGGGCGATGGTTTTAAGATCGCCCTGCGCGACTTGGAACTCCGCGGCGCCGGCAACATTTTGGGCCGGGCCCAATCCGGCCGCATCAACCAAATCGGCCTAAACCTGTATTGCGAGATGTTGTCACAAGCGGTGGAGAAATTAAAGTCATGACGCCAATATACGAATTTAAGCTAATGACGCGAATTAAAAATTAGTGTCATTCGCGATTCATTAGCGTATTCGCGTTATGCTATGATTAGTAATCATGGACTTGCTTTATCTTAATGCCATAAATATCGTTTTTGGTTTGCAGAGGATTAGAAAATTGCTAAAAACTTTCGGCTCGGCCGAAAGGGCTTGGCAAGCGCCGGCTGGCAGAATTTTAGAATTGGGTTTTGACACTGAAAGCATCAAGGCGGCCTTAAAGAAAAAAGAAAGTCTTGACCCGCAAGCGGAGTGGCAAAAACTAGAAGCGCAAAACATCAAGATAATTTCTTTCGGCGATAAAAATTATCCCACTCTTCTAAAAGAGACCGCCTCGCCGCCCCTGCTTTTGTATTTGCGGGGCAACGGTGATTTGCTAAAAGAAAAATCGCTGGCTGTGGTGGGCACGCGCGCGCCTTCCAGTTACGGGCGCTTGGCGGTGGACATTTTAATACCCCATCTGGCTGAAGCCGGCTTAACCATAGTCAGCGGCTTGGCTCAAGGCATTGACGCTTTGGTACACGGCGCCACTCTAAAAGCCAACGGTTTAACCATAGCCGTTTTGGGCTCGGGCGTGGACCATATTTACCCCGCCATGAACCTGCCCTTGGCCAACGACATTTTGAATAAAAACGGATTGATAATGTCCGAGTTCCCACTGGGCACTCGGGCCTTAAAACAAAACTTTCCCGCCAGAAACCGCATCATCGCCGGTTTGTCTTTGGGCACGGTTGTAATTGAATCCAAAATCGCCGGCGGCGCTTTAATCACCGCCCGGCACGCTTTAGAAAACAACCGTGAAGTCTTTGCCTTGCCGGGGCCAATCAACTTGCCCACCGCAGCCGGAACCAACAGACTGATTCAACAAGGCGCCAAGGTAGTGCTGGCCGCCAGTGACATTTTGGAGGAATTAAACATTAAAGAACTCTCGGCCAAAGAAAAACTTGTTCTTAGCTTAGACAAACTTTCCGGCGAGGAAAAAACAATCGTGGAATTTGTTCAAAAAGAACCGGCTCACATTGACAAAATAATTCAGACGGTTAAACTTAACCCTCAAGCCGTAACCGCGGTGCTGACTCAATTGGAATTGAAAGGAATTGTTAAGAATATGGGCGGGCAGATATATACAATTTGTTGATAACATAATCCAAAAAATCCTAATTTATCCTAATACTCCGAATGGAATTATGAATAATGAATTAGGAGCATTCGGATAAATTCGCAGTTTAGGATTATTTTATCAATATTATGAACCTAGTCATCGTCGAATCCCCCACCAAAGCCAAAACAATCTCGCGTTTCTTGGGCAAAGATTTTCAAGTTGAGTCTTCTTTCGGCCATGTGCGCGACTTGCCTAAAAGCGACTTAGGCGTGGACGTGAAACATGACTTTGCGCCCAAATACGTAATACCCACCAAAGCCAAGGCGCGGGTGGGTGCGCTTAAAAAACTGGCGGCCAAAGCCGGCAAAGTGGTGCTGGCCACCGACGAAGACCGCGAGGGCGAAGCCATCGCCTGGCATTTAGTCCAAGCACTTGGACTAAATGTCAGGCAAGCTCCAAGCTCCAAGCTCCAAGCTCCAAGCCTTGAACGGATTGTTTTTCATGAAATCACAGCCAAGGCCATTTTGGAAGCCCTTAAAAACCCGCGCATTTTGGACCAGAATCTGGTGGACGCCCAACAAGCCCGCCGCGTTTTAGACAGACTGGTGGGCTACAAACTCTCGCCGCTTTTGTGGAAAAAAGTTTCGCGGGGCCTTTCGGCCGGCCGGGTGCAGTCGGTAGCGGTAAGATTGGTGGTGGAACGGGAACGGGAACGGGAAAAATTTCAAAAACAGGAATACTGGAGTATCATAGCCAAGCTCCAAGCTCCAAGCTCCCCGCCTACGCCGAGGCTTCGGCGGGCAGGCAAGCTCCAAGATGAAGGCATCTTCGAGGCCAAGCTGTATAAAATAGACAACCAAGTTTTAGATAAGTTAGCCGTATCCAGCGAAACCGAGGCCAAAAAAATCACAGTTGCTTTGGAGGGAGCCGCGTGGCTAGTTGCCGCTGTAGAAAAAAAAGAAACCAAACGCCACGCCCTGCCGCCTTTTACCACCAGCACCCTTCAGCAGACCGCAGCCACGCGGCTGGGACTTTCAGCCAAGCGCACTATGATGCTAGCCCAACAACTTTATGAAGGTGTAGATATCGACGGCGACAGGACCGGCCTTATCACTTATATGAGAACCGACTCGCTAAACCTGTCGCAGGAATCCGTTGCCGCCGCGGCTCGGCTTATCACCAAAAACTTCGGAGAAAAATATCTGGAAACCAAAGTTTTCAAAACAAAATCCAAAGGTGCCCAAGAAGCTCATGAAGCCATTCGCCCAACCGACCCGGCCCGAACACCGGAAAACCTATCTGGGTTTTTGGATCCAGCCCAGTTAAAACTCTATCGCCTAATCTGGCAGCGCTTTGTAGCCAGCCAGATGGCTCCGGCCGTTTTTGACGCCACCACGGTTGATATCCTAGCTGCCAACTACAAACTACAAACTACAAACTACTTATTTCGAGCCAACGGCTTGATAAAAAAATTTGACGGCTTTACCAGAGTCTATCCGCTCAAGACCGAGGAAACCACCCTGCCCCAGTTAGAAATACGCGAAAAACTAGAGCTCTTAGAATTAAAACCCAGCCAGCATTTTACCGAACCGCCGCCGCGCTACAGCGAAGCCACTCTGGTAAAAACTTTGGAAGAACACGGCATCGGCCGCCCCTCCACCTACGCCCCCACTCTTTCCACCATCCAGGAGCGCGGCTATGTGGAAAAGGATGAAAACAAAAAATTCTACCCCAGCCAAATGGGCACAATCGTAAACGATCTTTTGGTGGAACATTTTCCCAAAATAGTGGATATAAACTTTACCGCCAAAATGGAAGAAAATCTAGACGAAATCGCCGAGGGCAAGGTACAATGGGTACCAGTGATACGGGAGTTTTACGAACCTTTTGAAAAAAATCTTAAAACCAAAATGGAGGAACTTAAAAAATCCGATTTTAAAAAAGACGAGCCCACCGACAAAATCTGCCCCGAGTGCGGCAAGCCGATTGTCATTAAGTTGGGGCGCTTTGGCAAATTTTACGCCTGCACCGGCTGGCCAGAATGCAAACACACCGAGCGCATTGTGCAAAAAATAGACATGGCCTGCCCCAAATGCGGCCAAGGCGAAGTAATAGTTAAACGTTCCAAAAAAGGAAAAACTTTTTACGGATGTTCGCGCTACCCAGAATGTGACTATGCCTCGTGGCAAAATCCAAAAGCCAGCACGTCTTAAGGACAAGGCCAGACCTCCACTGGAGGTCTGGCCTTAAAATTCAAAAGATATCACCCCAGCTTGACATTCAGTTGCCAAGGGATATACGATACTAAATAAGAATTTCTTACTTTCTTATCAATATGACTATTAGAACTATAACCAAAGCCACAACGCGGGGGCAGATTACCATACCCAAAGCCTGGCGCGACAGCTTTCAAACAAACAATTACCTGCTCCAAACCAGTGACTCTAAGCTGGAGATTACTCCTGTTGATGAAGAAGAATTGGAATGGCTGGGAGCAGAGGTCATCTTTAACGCGGGTCGGGACAATAATGGTAAAGGCATTGAAATAAATAAGTTCATTAAGATTCTAGAGTCTCTTAAAAAAGGCGATGGGCAAAATACAAAAGCTGCTCAAAAAAGTCCAAGAAAAAGACAGGGATAGAATCCTTAATGCCTGCTACAAAATCCGCGGCCGTGATTGGACCGGGCTTGATATCAAAAAACTCTCTCCGCAAGCAGGCTGGCGCGTCCGGGTTGGCAATTTTCGCATTAAGTTTAAGGAAAGCGGCCAACAGATCATCATATATGACATACGGCGCCGAAGCAGCCATACTTACTAAAAAATGCCGCACGCCCGGTGTAAGGCATTTTCGGTTTCTACTAGCCGGGCCAGCTAGGCAATCCAAAAGAAAAACCCCGCTAGAAACTTTTTCTAACGGGGCACAAACCGTCTTTCACGGAGGAGATAATGGTAATGAGACATCTCCGTACAGACTGTGAATGGTATCCTGAAGCTCTGGGCTTGCCCTGATTTTTATCCAGTCTTTTTCATACTCTCGGGTGAGATACCGAATAATACCAACGGACGAACAGAAGGCTGTTACATCCAACAACACTAAACTCCATTTAACCCATTCTTGAGCACGGGATGATACTCCCACGCCGAAGAACTCGAAGATAACAAGTATCGTAAAGACCAAAATAATGTATATGATCACAGCAGTGCTAAGTACAAAGCCCCTAAGGCTCTGGGGACGATATTCAAGAATACTGGGGGTTTTACGATTACATCTGTGCCACATAAGCCCCCTTTCGGGATCACGGGACTCCCAAAACACGGCGATGAAGCTACCCACCCTAAAAATAAGGAGCAGATAGCGGTTATAAACTACAAAGGACAAGAAAAGGGCCACCAGGAGCAATATGGCAAAAAGGGACCCGCTGACTATAGGTATTGATGCTGGATTTTGAGATTGCAAGAGGGCAAGATACCAACCCAAGCCAGCGATCACCAAAGCCACGGTCCAGTAGAGAATCTGGCGGCAAAAGGAGTGGAGCTCCAACATTTCCTGCCGCAGGGTAATGTACTCCTCAAATCTTCCAGCATCACCTTGTTTTATCATCTGCTACCTCCTAAGACCAAAAGTATTTTCAAATTCAACAACGATGCATCGCGCCGCACTTCTGTGTTAAAAGCTTTTCTGGTGATTCTACGAATCAGAAAAAAGCGCAAGAAGAGCGACAACGGCGCCCACAGCCAGAAGAGCAAGGTATCCCCAAATTGGAATCGCCCAAAGATGTAGTAATCTGTCGCCCATAAGGACAACATACACAACGACCGCGACACCGCAGAACACCCCGATTGGGAATGACACGATAAACCCCCGTTTTTCCTTAACCATCATCTACCGTCACCTCCTTTGTAAGAAATTTTTGAGTTAAAGAACAATACACTCATAATACCAGAGATCGCACAGAAGTGCCAGCACTTGTACAATACAACCCAATTCTCCTAAAGTAATAGTTGTGAGGTGACTAATCAGGCAATGAATCTCTCCTATTGATATACCGGGTATGACCGAAATACTAAACTCCATCCTCCAAAAATATCCCCCCGCTGAAAGCGAAATAATCCGCCGGGCTTTTGAGTTCGCCCAAAAAGCCCACACGGGGCAGAAAAGAGATTCGGGCGAGGACTACATTACCCACCCGCTCAAAGCGGCCCAGATTTTGGCCGACTTTAACTTGGACCACGAAACCGTGGCCGCCGCTTTTCTGCACGATGTTTTGGAAGAAACCGAAACCAAGCCCGAAGCGCTGGAAAAGGAATTTGGGCACAATATAACTTTTTTGGTGCAAGCGGTTACCAAACTGCACCGCGTTAGCTACAGCGGCTTAAAGCAATACATTGAAAACTTTCACAAAATGATTCTGGCCACAGCCAAAGACATTCGGGTGGTGTTGATTAAACTGGCCGACAAACTCCATAACCTGGAAACCATAGACACCTTTAAGGGCAATAAAGAGCTTTTTGC
>CAZGLK010000010.1:16291-19954 GCA_964526375.1 uncultured Candidatus Saccharibacteria bacterium
GCGAGGTTTTAGAGGTTTACGCGCCTCTGGCCTCGCGCCTGGGCATGGGCGAAATCAAAGGTATTTTGGAGGACCTTGCCTTCCCCCATGTCTACCCCAGCGACTACCGCCGGCTTTTGGATTTTGTGAAAGACCAAATAAAAATCAACCAAAAATATGTGGAGCACATAAAGCCGCAGGTAGCGCAGGCGCTTCAAGAAAACAGCATAAAAGTTATAAAGCTGGATGCCCGGGCCAAACATCTTTACAGTTTATGGCGCAAACTTCAAAAATACGACTTTAACTTGGAAAGAATCTACGACTTGGTGGCCCTGCGGGTGCTGGTTGCCGATGTGGCTTCGTGCTACGAAACTCTGGGCATTATTCACAAATACTGGCAGCCGCTGGCCGGGCGCATTAAAGATTTTATTGCTCTCCCTAAACCCAACGGCTACCAATCGCTCCACACCACCGTTTTTTGCGAAGACGGCAAAATAACCGAGTTTCAAATTCGCACGCCCGAAATGCACCGCGAGTCCGAGCTCGGCATTGCCGCCCACTGGGGCTACAAAGAAGAAAGAAGCCCCCTGGCTAAAAAATATTCCTGGCTGCGCCAGCTTAAGGATTGGCAGCAGCAAACCATGAGCTCGCAGGAATTTTGGGAGCAGGCCAAAATAGATTTCTTCCGCGACCGGATTTTTGTGTTCACCCCCAAGGGCGACGTAATTGACCTGCCCGAAGAAGCCAGACCCATTGATTTTGCCTACGCAGTGCACTCCGATTTAGGCGATCACTGCCACCAAGCCAAGGTCAACGGCAAAATTATGGCTTTGGACCAAGCCTTAAACGACGGCGACATCGTTGAGGTTATAATGAGCAAAAAAAAGAAGCCCTCGCGCGACTGGCTGGGTTTCATCAAAACCTCCAAAGCTAGAACGAAAATAAAAGAACGGCTGCGCCCAACCGACAAAACAGCCTAACCGATTAGGCCTCGTGGGTTGACATGCCAGCGCCGCCTTTGATACCGGCTTGTCCCGTCAATTTCTCAACCAATTTCGCCAGATCCTCCTCCGAAGAGAAAGACACATTCAAATGCCCATGGTAACGGGTACCAACAATTTTAACGGTTGTGCCCAAAAATTCCCGCATCAGCCGTTGGTACTCCGCCATAGACGGATCCGAACTTGCCGGCACGCTGACGGGGCGGTGGTCCGGTTCGTATCTAATCAAATCTTCCAGCATGCGCACCGTCATGCCGCCGTTCATGGCCTTTTTGGCAAAATAGCGCTGACGCTCTGGGTTTTTAGTGCCCAATAGGGCTTTGGCCTGGCCCTCGGACAATTTGGCTTGAATAATAAGCTCTTTGACGTCCTGCGGCAGACCTACCAACCTCACCTTATTGGATACGGCCACGGCACTCATACCGACTTTTTTAGCCAGTTGTTCGTGGGTTAAGCCAAACTCGCTTATCATCTGACACAAAGCCACGGACTCCTCTATGGGGTTCAGATCCCGACGCTGGATATTTTCCACAACCGCCATCTCCAGCTTGCCCGCCTCGCTGGCGCTTCTTATTATGGCTGGCACTTGCCTTAAACCGGCCATCTCTGCGGCTCTTAAGCGGCGCTCGCCGGCAATCAGTTGGTACTCCACCTTTGTGCCGCTGGCTACATTCGTTTCAACCTTAGAAACAAGGAGCGGCTGAAGCATGCCGTATTCCCTCATGGAATCGGCCAGGTTCTTTATTTCTGCCGTGTTAAAATCGCGACGGGGCTGGTAGGGATTGGGCTTTATCCTTTCAATTTCAATATTAAAAATCTTGTCCGCCTTAGCCATAGCAGAGGTTAAATCAGAGTTCAAAACCGGCAGCGCCTCGGTTTCTTCCGTTACTTCGGGAGGCACCTCTAGAGAGCGCGGTTGAGAACGGCCGCGTTTAGCCACCACAGACGGCCGCGCTTTTGAGTCTTCAGCAGGAACCGGTCTTTGGGGTATTAAAGATTCTAATCCTCTGCCAAGAGACATAAATTATGGTTGATAACATAATCCAAAAAATCCTAATGTATCCTAATGCTCCGAATATGCACACAAGTAATTGAGTAACTGGGTAATTGGGTAATTAGGAGCATTCGGATGAATTAGTAGTTTGGGATTATTTTATCAAAATTATTCCAATGCTATTATTTCTTCGGCCAACTGCCTATAGGCCTTGCTGCCTTTGGAAGAAGCGTCATATTGCAAAATCGTCTTGCCGTGCGAGGGCGCTTCGGCCAGCGACACGCATCTGGGTATAACCGCGCTAAAAACCCTTCCGGGAAAATGTCTTTGCACTTCTTTAACCACTTCGCGCCCCAGCCGGTTGCGCTTGTCGTACATGGTCAAAACCGCGCCCATAATATTGATGTCGTGGCCCAGATTTGTTTTAACCAGATCAACCGTTTTTAACAAATGCCCCAAACCTTCCATGGCGTAATATTCACATTGTACAGGAATCACGACAAAATCGGAAGCCACCAAGCCGTTAATTGTTAACAGGCCTAGTGAAGGCGGCGAATCTATTAAAATGTAATCGTAATTGGTGCGGATACGCGCCAGACATTCGCGCAAACGAAATTCGCGGCTGGGCTGGGTAACCAGCTCTATGTTGGCACCAGCCAAGTTGGGATTAGACGGCAGCAAATCCAAGCCAAAAACCCCGGTGCGGCGAATGGTTTCTTCGGGCACCAAACCAGTGGTGAGCACATGATACAAGTGCCATTCCAGAGTGTTAGGGTCCACACCCAAGCCCGAAGTGGTGTTGGCCTGCGGATCCAAATCCACGGCCAAAACATACTTGCCGTGGGCGGCCAAATACGCGCCCACGTTTATAACACTGGTAGACTTGCCCACCCCGCCTTTTTGGTTAACGAAAGAAATTATTCGAGCCACGATCCAATTTCCCAATTACGCGGCCGCAGGCCGCCAATTACTTAATTACCAGTTACTAATTATTTTATCTTATATCGATTTCATTGACAATAGATCCCTTTTCCTAGAGAATAGGCTGTGTTCTTGATATAATGAAATAAGATGCCGGAGTGGCGGAATTGGCTTACGCGCACGACTCAAAATCGTGTGGACTTTGTCCATGAGGGTTCGACTCCCTCCTCCGGCACCACCATATTTTATTTTAATCGTCAATCTTTAGTTATTCTAGTTAAATTGATATAATGTATTTGAAGGACATCTCAAAACCATGAAAAAAGTTTTACATTTTTTGATTTATAAAGAAGATGATAAAGGAACCGAACTGATTGGGGTCTGTTTGGATTTGAATATTGTTCTAGTAAATAGCGACCCAGAAAAATTAGAGATTGAATTGGTTGAAACGGCGATTGGATATATAGATGCGGTTAAGAAAGAGAAACTTAATATAGAGTTATTATCTCAAAATACTCCCAAAGAGTACTGGGACAAATTTAAGGGAATGCCTTTTGTTGTCCAAAAGGAATTTTCTGGAGTACATTATAAATTAGCTAGAGATCGCGGAACTCAATATTTACCGTTTGTTTTTTCTATCGTTGTTGATATAAACAAAGTCGGTAAAGTGTCGGCATAGTTTATGTTCAATTCTTTTTATGGCGAGAGGATTAAGAAACTGGTCTTATAAGCAAGTGATTGATTGTCTGGTAAAAAAATTTGGTTTTA
>CAZGLK010000011.1:0-5520 GCA_964526375.1 uncultured Candidatus Saccharibacteria bacterium
TCTTACCAGACCAAGGTAAATTAAGGGTGTTACCGATGTATCTCATCTTGTGCAGCGGGTTTCAGCCTATCTACATAGACCGATAAATTTGATACAATAGAACTATGCAATAACCGTATTATAAAAACGTAATATCTAATATGCGTGTGCACTCGGATGATAAAATAAGAATGCTGAAAGATCTAAGGGAAACCGGACACAGCATAAACGAGATAGTAAACAAGCTCTCGATTCCCAAAACAACAGTCTGGCATCATATCCAAAAAATAAATGTGCGTCCTGAATACAAAGCTATCCTTGAATCAAAACGAGGTGGCAGTAAAATACGCACACAAAGAAATTGGGCGAAGGCTAAGACAATAGCCGAGCGATTATTAAAAAGTGATGTCCGGGAAAAAGCTGTGATACTGGCAATGCTACATTGGTGCGAGGGTCACAAAAAGACCTGTGAATTTATAAACTCTGACGGCAGGATGATAGAAATTTATTTGACCATACTAAGAAAAATGCTTAATATTCCAGAAGACCGCCTAAAACCAACCCTTAGAATATTCTCGGGAATGAACAGGAAGAGATGTCTGGAATACTGGTCAAACATTACTAAGATACCCATCAGAAAATTTAAAATAAGAAACAATGACGGCGGAACAAGGGGTAGAACACCATACGGCATGTGCAGGATAACAGTCAGAAGAGGAGCCGATACATTAAAAATAATAAGATCTTTAATAGACAGGTTGTATAATGAGATAATCAATGATAACGCCCCCGTAGCTCAATTGGATTAGAGCAGCTCCGTCCTAAGGAGAAGACTAGAGGTTCGAGTCCTCTCGGGGGTACCAAAAGTCGACCAAAACAAAAAATAATACCGCACAAATAAATATGAGCAATTACATGCAACAATGGGCCGGTTCCCTGCCTAATTGGGCACTGCCGGCCTTGAGCTTGTTCGGCGTGGCCGTGGGCGGAATCGCGCTGTTCGCTATTATCGTCTGGTCCCTAATTTGGAAAGGGCTGGCGCTGTGGCGAGCCGGCCGTAATGGCGACAAAAAATGGTTCGTGGCCTTGCTGGTAATCAACACGTTTGGTATTCTGGAGATTCTGTATCTGTATATTTTCGGCAAGAAAAAGAGTGGGGATAATGTGTAGTTTGAGCCGAACGGGCCGGTGGCGCAGTTGGCTAGCGCGCCTCGATGGCATCGAGGAGGTCGTGGGTTCGAATCCCATCCGGTCCACATCCTCCGAGGGGTTACCCTTCGGAGAAACAAAATTATGAATGTTGAATACGAAGCAACGTTTTTAGATATAAATAAGGACGAGGTGCGGGGACGTTTGAAGAAAGCGAGAGCACAACTTGTTAGGCCCGAATATCTGCAAAAGAGAATGCCCTTTCATTTGCCAAAGGAAAAACGTTCAAAAGATGTGTGGCTACGGGTGCGCGACGAAGGCGATAAGGTCACTTTGAGCTTGAAAGTTGTTGATGGAGATAAAATCGAAAATCAGAAAGAAATCTGCATCACGGTTGATAATTTTGATGAGACAATAAGATTGCTCGAATTGATTGGCTGTGAAAAGAAATCTTATCAAGAAACAAAACGAGAATTATGGATTCTTGATGATGTTGAAATTACCATAGATGAGTGGCCATTTCTTGAGCCCTTTGTTGAGGTGGAAGGAAAATCGGAGAAAGAGGTAAAAAATGTTTCCGAGAAAATCGGTTTCGATTACGGTAGGGCGTTGTTTTGTGCCGTCGGGAGACTCTATCAGATGAAATACGGCACACATCCAGACCACATAAACACTATCGAAAAACTAGTTTTTGGCATGGAAAACCCATTTTTGAACCATGAAAACAATTGACGAAAAAGAACTTGCTGATTTTCTCAACGAGGTGAACAAAAGCACTTGAATGATCATCCAGCCAATTAAAACTCGTGTTTTTCGGGAGGGCGACAACCTCGTCGCCTTCATCTCGGGCTACTTTAAGAAACTTTCAGAGAAATCTGTAATTGTTGTTACCTCAAAAATCGTTGCCCTGGCAGAAAAACGAACAGCCGTCATAGAGAATATCCAGACCAAAGAGAAACTAATCCGCGCCGAGAGCCAGTTGGCCATACCCACCAAGTATATCTGGCTCACTATTAAAGACGGCGTGGTGATGGCCGCCGCGGGAATTGATGAGTCCAACGCAAACGGCAAGCTCATACTTTTGCCTAAGGATAGCTTCAAGACTGCTGGCTTTTTGCGCAAGGAATTGCGGCAGAAATACGGCGTTGAGCACCTCGGTGTTCTGATTACCGACAGCCGCACCATACCGCTCCGCGCCGGAGTAACCGGCATAGCTTTAGGCTATGCCGGTTTTCACGGCATAAAAGATTATCGCGGCACGGCTGATATCTTTGGAAGAAAATTTAAATACTCCCGTACCAACATTGCCGACGGCCTCGCCGCCGCGGCAGTTCTTGCCATGGGCGAAGGTAACGAGCAGCAGCCTTTAGCGCTTATTGAAAAGGCGCCTGTTGAATTTTGTGATAAAATCCACCGTAAGGAGCTGTATATTGATATTCAGGAAGATGTGTACCGACCCCTCTTTTCAAAATTGCCGAAGCCCTAATTTTATAAGATGCTTGAATTCAAAATCCTAAAACAATCCAAAACTTCTAACGCCCAGCTGGGCGTTTTAAGAACTCCTCATGGTGGTTTTATTCAATGAACTTATGGATACAAAACTTGAAGAAACAATCAAAGCCATAACAGAAAAATTTGATCCGGTGTCGATTTTTCTTTACGGATCGCGCGCTAGAACTGACTCGTTAAGCCGGAGTGATTACGAAATTGGCGTGCTTCACAAAAGAGATAAGAAAATATCTCGCACGGAGTTGAAAGAGGCCAACCAGCACAAAAACATTGTTTTATATCCATTTGAATATGAGGATTTTCTCGCCTACAAAATTGACACGCCATTCCCCGAAAACATATACTTCCGAGAATTGGTTGAAGCGGGAAAAACGCTCTATGGCGAGAAAGTCATTGAGAATCTAAAACCACCAAAAATCACGACTTTGGATTTATTGCAAAGAATCAGATTTGATACCGGCTTTGCGCTCGCGGCGGTTTTATCAAAACGGAATGGAGATGAAATTACTGCCGCGACAGAATTTCCTAAATCCTGTTTGTTCGGGGTGCGGTGCTTGACGATTCTTGAAACAAAAAGTTTTCCACTTACTTATGACGATATTTATGAGCAGTCAAAAAGGTTAGATTTGGGAGAATATAGAGGTGTTGTTGACCATGCTTTCGCTGTGCGGAAAGGAGAGAAAATCGATGAAAACTTTTTGTACCGAAATGTGTCGTTATTGAACAAAATCATCAAAAACCGCATACTTGAATCGTTTCGGAAAGAGGGCAATAGAGAGTTAATATAAATTTGTCCGCTTCGCGGGCGAAATACTTGGACTTCTCGCGAGGGCGGCGCGGAAGGGAGGTCCAAAGGGGGAATTCCGCCGCACCCGAGCGGAGCGGTCAGGAATTTTTCTCAAAATGGGTTCGCGCTATTTTTAGAATATCCCACCAGAGAAATTTTCTAATATATCCAAAACAACCTAAGACTACAATGAGAACTTGGAAACTTAATCTATACGGCCATATATTCCCTTACATCGCCAACGGCCGGAAAACCGTGGAAGGCCGGGCTTGGTCAAAAAAGCGGGACTACCGAAAAATGAAGCCTGGCGACAGGATTGTTTTCACCGACTTGCGCAACAAAAAGAAAGTCACGGCAATAATTGACGGAGTCAAAAACTACAAGACGGTAAAAGAATATCTGCAAAAAGAAGGCCTGAAGAAGTGTCTACCGTGGGCAAAATCTTTGGCCGAAGGCATCGGGGTCTATTACGGCATTGCCGAAGATTGGGAGGAGAGGATCCGCCACGGCGGGATTTTTGCAATCCGTATACATAATTTGGATAAACAACCATGAAAAAACACACACTCGGGTTCATTTTTGACCCATCGCTATCAAAAATACTGCTGGTCCAGAAACAACGACCGGAATGGCAAAAAGGTAAATGCAATGGAATTGGCGGGAAAATTGAATTGGGAGAAAGGAGCCTTGACTGTATTGTTAGAGAAACACATGAGGAAACCGGCTTGAAAATAAATGCAGAAGAGTGGGTATATGTCGGCGAAATAAAATCAAAAGAATGGAACGTGGATATCTACACAACAATTTATAAAGGGGAAACCTCCGACGCTACCACTATCACAGATGAACAAATCGGCTGGTTTGAAACAAATAATCTTCCCCTCAATGTAATTGGCAACCTCAAATGGTTAATACCTCAGGCCGCGTACAAATTGATTCACGGTGAGTTTGATTCCTGCACCGCATACTATCTATCATAATTTTAGCCTTCCAAGTATTGTGATCGAATTCAAAATCCTAAAACAATCCAAAACTTCTAACGCCCGGCTGGGCGTTTTAAGAACTCCTCATGGCGAAGTGGAAACACCGACTCTAGTACCAGTAGCCACCCAAGCGGTGGTAAAAACTCTAACCAGTGAAGAGGCGCTGGCCGCCAAAACACAGATTATAATCGCCAATACCTTTCATCTACACCTAAAACCGGGCGAAAAAATTGTGCGGGAGGCTGGAGGACTACATCGGTTTATGAACTGGACAGGGCCGATAATGACCGACTCGGCCGGCTACCAAGTGTTTAGTTTGGGTTTTGGCAAAGATCTAAAGACGGGAAAAATCATAAAACCCCACTCTCGCGAGAATTACAAAATTAGGCGACCACATAAATCTGTAATTCCCGAGGGCTCGCAGCCGCAGAATCTTAAGATCACCGCCGAGGGCGTATATTTTCGCTCGCCCATTGACGGTCAAAAATTGTTTATCGGCCCCAAAGAATCCATAAAAATCCAACAAGCGCTTGGTGCCGACATTATTTTTGCCTTTGACGAATGCACTCCGCCCCAAGCCGGCCGCGAATACACCCAAAAATCGCTGGAGCGCACGCACGATTGGGCCAAAGTGTGCCTAGACATTAAAAAATCCAATCAATCTTTATACGGAATTATCCAAGGCGGCAAGTTTAAGGATTTGCGCCAAGAAAGCGCCCGGTTTATTGGCTCATTACCTTTTGACGGCTTCGGCATCGGCGGCGAATTCGGCCAAAGCAAAACCACCATGGCTCAAATGATCAAAGCCGTTATCACACAACTGCCGCCGCAAAAACCCCGCCACCTTTTGGGCATCGGCCACCCCGAAGATGTCTTACCAATAATTAAATCCGGAGTGGATACCTTCGACTGCATCGCGCCCACCCATTACGCCCGCCACGGCACCGCTTTCACATCCACGGGTAAATTGGACTTGGCCCAAGCCCGATTCTTGAAAGACAAAAAACCGTTGGACCCCAAATGTATCTGTACCACCTGCCAAAACTACACCCGCAGCTACATTTGCCACTTGGTCAGAGCCAAAGAAATAACCGCCTTAAGATTTCTGACTTT
>CAZGLK010000011.1:5530-18985 GCA_964526375.1 uncultured Candidatus Saccharibacteria bacterium
AACGCCGCCTCGCTCACAATGCGCCTCTCCATCCTGCCAAACTTATTCCCGCCGCCGTATCTGCCACCTAGTCAGAGCCAGGGAAATAACGGCATTAAGACTTCTAACATTCCACAATCTTTTTTTCTTTAACACCTTAATCGAGAAAATCCGCCATAACATAAAACAGGGCCGAGTTTAATCAAGTTTGTCTGCAAGCGCCAAAATTGATAAGATAGGCTCATGCAAGATAAGATCAAAAAAGCACTATCGGCGGCGGTGCAGTTGCTTTATCGGGATGTTAAACTGCCCGATTTTTTGGTGGCCGCGCCCGAAAACGCGGAACACGGTGATTACGCCTCCAACATCGCGCTGGCGCTGGCCAAAACTCTTCGGAGGAATCCTATGGAGGTTGCCGATGAGATAGTAACCGCTCTAAAACAGAAATTGGGAATTGGGAATTGGGAATTGGGAATTAAAATAGCCCCTCCCGGTTTTATAAATTTTTATCTTACCCAAAAGCAACTGGGTGAGACCTTAAAAGATATACTCAAGAAAAAAGAAAAGTTTGGCCGTGGCCAGCCCAAAAAAGAGACGATAGTTATTGAGTATTCCTCTCCTAACATCGCTAAGCCCCTGGGCATTCATCATCTGCGGACCACCGTTATTGGCCAAGCTCTGGTAAATGTGCTTCGCTTTACCGGCTATAAGGCGGTGTCGCTTTCTTTCCCCGGCGACTGGGGCACGCAGTTCGGCCACTTGATTGCCGGCTACAAAAAATGGGGCGACCCCAAAAAAATTAGACGCAATCCCATAAAAGAACTGCTGAACCTGTACGTGATGTTTTCACAAGCAGCCCAGGGCAATCCGGAGATGATAGACGAAGGCCGATTGGAATTTAAAAAACTGGAAGAGGGCAACAAAGAAAACCTGAAATTATGGCGCTGGTTTGCCAAAGAATCATATAAGGATTTTGATCGAATCTACAAAATGCTGGGGGTTAAAATTGAACACACCATCGGTGAGAGTTTCTACGAACCCGAACTCAAAAAACTGGTGGACGGGGCCTTGGAAAAAGGCTTAGCCCAAAAAGGATCTGACGGCTCGGTGGTGATTCCAATCCCCGACAGTCCCACTCCGGAAATAATAAGAAAGTCCGACGGCGCTACAATTTACACCACCAGGGAAGTTGCGGCCATAAGACACCGCATCAAAAAATGGCAAGCCGACAAAATTTTGTATGTGGCCGCCAATCAACAGACCTTTCACTTGGAACAAGTTTTTAAGTCGGCCGAGATACTGGGTTTTGCCAAAAAAGATCAGCTGGCCCACGTAAAATTCGGCATGGTGCTGGCCGGCAGCGGCAAGAAATTCGCCACCCGCGAAGGCAATCTGATTCCCATGGAGAATGTTTTGAACGAAGCCATATCCAGAGCACTCAAGATTGTTAACCAGCTAAACCCCAAACTGCCGCCAAGAGAAAAACAAAAAGTAGCCCAAACGGTTGGCATCGGCGCGGTTAAATTTTTTGATTTGTCGCAGAACCGCCTAAGCGACATTGTTTTTGATTGGAACAAAATGCTTAATCTAAAAGGCGCCTCGGCGCCGTACATTCAATACTCCTACGCCCGCCTAAAAAGTGTTTTAAGAAAAGCCGGTCGGGTAAGTTCTCGGTTTGATCCCAACAATCTAAAAACGCAGCAGGAGACAGCTTTAATGCGGCACTTGATTCACTTCCCCGAGGTTGTAGCTGACTCGGCCAAACGCTACGAACCCAATCACATCGCCGAATTCTTGCTGAAACTGGCCGAAAAAGTAAATCATTTTTACGAGATCACGCCCATTCTTAAAGCCGACCAAGAAGCGCGAGCCGCCCGCTTGGCTTTGGTCAAAGCCGCAACCATAATTATACAATCGGGCTGTGGGTTGTTGGGGATTGAAGTACCCGAAGGAATGTAACCCCCCTACTAATTACGAATAGTTACCAATCTACTAATAAATCCTGTGATCTGTTAGAATGTTAGAATGATTGGTATATTCGTAAAAATTAGTAATTAGAGATGGTTTCAAAACTCTTTCGTCGCGAAATTTCAGTTTTTCAGGCGAGACGAGGCAGGCGAGTAAAAAGGATTGAGCCGTAATAGAATTACGGCGAAAGCCTTTTTGCGAAGCCTAACGAAGTCGGAGCCGAAAAGATGAAATTGCAGCAGAAATGAGTTTTGAAACCATCTCTTAGTAGGAATAATAAAAAACATGAATCCTATCGTCCAAGCCATCAAACAAGTCAAACCAGCGGTGGTAAACATACTTATCACCAAAGAAATACCGGAGGAGCTCTTAAACGCCCTGCCGTTTATAATCCCGGGCGAACTGCCGCCACCCACCAAACCCAGCCACAACCAGCATGATGCTCTGCCCCAAGAGCATGAACGGGTTAGGGTCGGCGGCGGTTCAGGTTTTATAGTTTCCCACAACGGCATTATTTTAACCAATAAGCACGTGGTTCAAGATCCCGAAGCCACCTACACCGTGGCTTTTGAAGACGACCGGAGATTACCGGCCAAAGTTATTGCTCGCGACCCCATAAACGACATCGCCATACTCAAAGTTGAAGAAGAGGGCTTGCCCTACGCCCAACTGGCCGACTCGTCTAAAATGGAACTGGGCGAGACTTTAATTGCCATCGGCAACACCTTGGGCGAGTTTAAAAATACGGTTTCGGTGGGCGTGGTCTCGGGGCTGTCGCGCTTTATTTCGGCCCAAAACGAAATGTCGGGCGAGGCCTCTTTCTTGCGCGGGCTGATTCAAACCGACGCCGCCATAAACCCGGGCAATTCCGGCGGGCCGCTGGTAAACACCGAGGGCAAAGTGGTAGGCATTAATGTGGCCGTAATACTGGGCGCCCAAAATGTGGGCTTTGCCATTCCCATAAACTCGGCGGCGCGGGACCTGGCCGACATTAAAAAATACGGCCGCATCAGAAAGCCGTTTTTGGGCGTAAGATATTTGGTTATAAACAAAGACATCAAAGACAAACTCAAACTGCCCGCAGAAACGGGCGCCTATGTTATTAAAGAAAACGCGCCCGGCGATGAAGCCGTGGTAAAAAACAGCCCGGCCCATAAAGCCGGTCTACTGGAAAAAGACATTATTTTGGAGTTTAACAATGTGAAGCTCACCAGCGAAAACAATCTGCAGGATGTTTTGGAAAACTGCAAAATCGGCGAAAAAATCGGCCTAAAAGTTTTGCGCGCCGGTGAGGAAAAAATGCTGGACCTGGTGCTGGAAGAGAGGAAATTCTAGCAACCATAAAAATTACAAAAAGCCTAGCTTCCCAAGGAAGCTAGGCTTTGAATATATTAAAGTCCGCGTTTATCCGCGTTTTGATTTGCGTGGATCCGCGGTAAGAAACCGCCAAGGCCAATTTTTGGATTCGCCGGCGTAGTCAACCCCCACCCTTCTCAAAACTTGAATCTTAGAACTTGAAACTTTAATCCCGTGATCTTCCACCCACAGCTCCTTGCCCAGCATTTGATTGTTAAGCTTACGATCTACCTGAAGATATTTGCAAACCTTACCGGGACCATTTACGCCCTCAACCGCCCTTATCAAAACTGCCGCCGGATAATCTTTCTTCTCTGTAACCAGATTTAGGCAATGATACATGCCGTAGATAAGATAAACATAGATGGTGCCCGGCGGACTAAACATAACCTCGGTGCGCTTGGTGCGGCCCTTATGCGCATGAGAGGCCTGGTCGTTAAAACCTCTATAGGCCTCGGTTTCGATTATTCGGGCCGAGATAACTTGGCCGTCCGGCAACCGCCGGCACAAATACTTGCCCAAAAGATTTTTAGCGACCAAGGGAGTGTTTTTGGCAAAAAAGTCTGGGCCTAATTTAGGATAATTCATGTTTTATGCTTTGAATTACGAAACGAGCCAGTTTTGTGTTTGACCTGCCACGTTGGGGGCTCTTAACGTGGCAGGTCAAACTTATTTTGCCGCCCGTAATACCCCTCCGACCCGAGTCGGAGGGGATGGAGGGCTTTTAAAATGCTGTCGGCGGAGCCGACACCTTGCAAGCTGAACCCGCCCCGATACCCCGCCCCTTGGGGCGGGGTCGGGTTCATTTTCTGCATTTCGTAACTCAAGGTTTATGGTATCAGAAAATTAAAAACCCCGCACACGTTTTATTGTTATGCGCGGGGCTTGTTTTTTCAAGGACAAAAGCCAAAGGGTCTAAGCGCGCCAAGGACTAATGTCCAAGATTCGCTACTTGCTAAGACAGAAGACGATCTCGTCCTCAAGATCCCAGCGGCGGCCGGGGCGGGCATAGCGCGCGTTCAGCCAGCGCCTGCCACCATCGTCCCGGAGGACATCGAAGATGTTCGGATCGCCATCGGAGTCGGTAATCGGCTCCATGGCAACCCAGTACCATGTGCGCTTGGGCTGGTCTTTGTCTACAAGCCGAAGATGCGGCCCGACCTCGGCGGGGCAGAGATCACCCACCTCTTTGATTCTGTCAAAAAGCTTAGTGGTCGTAGGTGTTTCGTTAAAACCAAAACCTCTAACCTTGACCCGAGCCAATGAAACCTCGTGCGGCTCCGGCGCTGTAACAAACTCGGGCTTGGACATGATGTCCTTGGCCCAGTTTGACAGATAGAAACCATCTCCGAGCCGCCTCACCAACTCGTCTTTGGAGACACCGCCGATGGTGAGGGTGCGCCAGACATCAAATGTCGTTATTCCCCACGGATTCTCCTTGCGCAGAAATTTCTTGGTGGCCTCCACCCATTCAGGGTCCGCGAGCTTCGCGAGGTGGTCGCAGACGATCCCCAAGGTAGATTCCGGGAGCGTCACGAGTTGCCTCACCGCAATGCCGAGCATATCTTTTTTAGACATGGTCAGCTCCTTTCTTTTCTTTGATTTTTGGCTTGTTTTAGCCAGCCCACGCCTTGTGGGGCGCTAAAAAAGCCAATTTTAAGGTACAAAACAAGTGTAGCAGATGGTCAAATTAAAGTCAAGATTTATAAACCCAATCGGTCTTTTCGGCCATTTCCTTAATGGTCATCTTCCAACTTTACATAAATTTTTTATAAACACTGCCCCGATGATCAACGCCATAAAGAGTGATTTCCTTCTTTGCGTCATCAACCCAAAACAAAACTCGCCAGTCACCCACCCGATATTTCTTCAAGCCTTTTAGATTATGCGGTAAGTGCGCCACTGTTTCGGCCAAATGGGGGTTTTTGGCGAGGTACTCTATTTTCTCAACCACCCTTTTAGCTATAGGGCGGTCCAAACTTTTTAAATCCCTCTCGAAAGTGGGGGTTGGATTAAGTTTATACACGCAATTCCTTTTTTAAAGATTCCCAACTTCCAACCTTGCCTTTTTTGTGCTCACGCCGAGCTCTATTCATTTTCGCGATGAATTTCTTATCCGAGACCATAATAAAATCATCAAATTTATCAACAAACTCGCCCCATTTTTTATGGGCTTCTGCCATAGAATCAAAAACTTCCTTTGGCACCGTTACGACTGAAGATTGTCTTGTGATGCTATTCATAATCTAAAATACTATCAAATGTAAATAAAGCGGTCAAATTCTATAAACCCAATCGGTTTTTTCGGCCATGGTTTCAAAATCAAACCTGCCGGCAGTGCTTTTTTTAAGACCGGCAGCCAGTTTCCGGGCCAGCGCGGGATTATCAATTAAATCAGCCACCGCCCGCGCCAGCGCGGGCGGGTTTTTAGGTTCCACCAAAATACCCGACTTGCCGTTTTCAATCGCCTCGCCCATCCCACCAACATTTGTGGAGACAACCGGAATACCAGCTATACCGGCCTCCAAAACGGCATAGGGAAACCCCTCTTTAACGGAGCTGATAACCATGGCATCAAAAGCACTTAAATACTTTGAAGCCTCGGCGATATCGCCCACAAGAAACACAGAGTCTTGTAATTGGTAATTGGTAATTAGTAATTGGATATTGTTGCGTTCCGGTCCATCTCCAAAAACAATCGCGACGATGTCTTCACCCGGCAATTTCTCTTTCAACTCTTTGACGGCTTCAACCAAATAAGCCAGCCCTTTGGTGGCATATAGACGGCCCAGATTGACCAGCATAAAGGCGCTGTTTGAAACCGGCCGCCTAATCAGTTGGGCGATCTGCGGCCTAGCCTCGTGCCGAGGCAAAAAAGCTGATTGGGGCAAGCCGTTGTAAATAACAAAAAGCTTTCTTGGTGGCGCGATTTTATATTTTAGCGCTAGATTAAAATCATCCCGTGAAACACAAATGATTCTGTCTTGAAATCCGGCCGCCAGCCAAGACAAACAAGTTGCGGCAAATCGCGCCAAACGCGACATATCCTCCTTAAACACCCAGCCGTGGGCCGTAAAAACAACCCTAGGCACCCGAGCCACAAAAGCGGCGAGGCCGCCCAACAAGCCCATTTTAGAGCTATTCAAATGAACCACATCGGGGCGATTGCGGCGGAGCAGTTTAATCAAATCAAGAACCGTCAAAAGATCACCGACAAGACTGACTTCCCGGCTCAAAGATTTTAGGTGATAAGTCTGTATCTTTTCTATAGCCAGCCTCTTAAACAAATCACCTTCCGGATCTCCGCCAACAGCCACCGAGACTTCATAATCAACCCGGCCGCTAAAATACCTGGCTAGATCAAAAACATACTTCTGCGCCCCGCCCACCACGCCTTGGGTTATTACAAAAATAAGCTTTTTTCTGTTATAGTTTTCCATCTTCTATCTGATACTAACACACCCCAGATGACTTTTGTATTACGATTGATCGGATTGATCGGTACGTCCAGAATACTCAAATAAACTACCTCGCAGCAAGCCCTGCCTGCCGGCAGGCAGGTGCGAGGTATTGAAGGTAATCCTTCGACTCGCTTCGCCTCGGCCTGAGCCCTGTCGAAGGCTCGCTCAGGATATTTTAGCCTTCTGTACGGTAACCTCATAGCAAGCTCTGATGTATTGTTGGCTAAAATAAAAACACCAAAACATTCTTACATTCTGCAGAATATGAGAATGTTGTTATATGTATTTCAATTGCAATTCAATGCCTTTCTCCAGCCGGCGTCCAGAGCTTCTTTTTCTGAACAAAACCAATGCTCGCCGGCGCCTTCGTCAATTGTCGTCTTGCCGTAAGAACCGCAACCGACCACATGATAAATTTTCTCCCCTTTGGCGTTAATATTGCCTTTTATATTGCAGGCAGAGAGTTGAGAGGGGTAGGTGCCGCTGGGAGAAATTGGGGCTTGATTGGGAACAGCCCCAGCCGTTTGAGATTGGCAAGCTTGCCATAAGCCGAGTCGATTAACACGCGCCTCTTTCTGCGCCTCAACAAAAAGTTCGGCATATTTTACATCCGGGGGATAGGTGTAAGCTGTGGCATAGCCCTGCTTTACAAGCTCAAGATTAACAAAAGTATCACCAGCATAGACATAGCGCAACAATCTGCCGTATTTGTCCCTGTCGGTAATGTCTCCTTCCAGCCTTACTTTCTTTCCCGCCACAAGTTCTTTGTTTTTTTGTGATGCCTCTTGGCCAAAGCATTGCACCAGCTTTTCCGGATGCACGGTCTCGGGCGTGTCCATGCCAATATAACGCACCCGCTCTGGTTTGCCGTTGAAATCAACTTCTATGGTGTCACCGTCAATAACCCTTAAAACCGTAAGGGCGTCGCTAGGACTATTATAACTAACGACTGAAGCGGTTGGACTTATGGCTTGGTTGCTTTGCCCGACTTGAATGTTCTCTGGTTTCTGTTTAGGCTGATTCGGGCTAACAGCAAAAGCAATGATTATTGCCACAACAAACAACCCGCCCATAGCCGCGAGAAACCGTCTGGACAGCTTGTTGCCTAACATCATCTATCTACAACATTCTTATATTCTGCAGAATATGAGAATGTTTTAAGGAACTTGTGCAAAATTTGGCCGTAAGGTGAAAGAGAATGAGCCACCAAGCGGCCTTGATATTTTTTGTTTACTAAACCGGCCTGAACCAGTTTTCTGGTATGTTCCGAAATCGTTTTTATGTTGCAGTCCAAACTATCAGCAATGTCATCCAAACTAATCCCGTTATTTTTAGCAATCAAACTCAAAATTTCAATCCGGCGATGATTGGCTATGCCCTTAAAATGCCTTTCCAGTTGTTTTGCTGTTTTAATTTTTGCCCCCATAATCTCTTATTATACACAACCTCCACACAACATTCCAACATTCTGCAGAATGTGAGAATGTTGTTGGTGGGTTTTATTGAGCCACGATCATTGATTTTATAACATCCCCCTGTTCAATGCTCCGCACTATTTTAATACTGGCCTCGTCCACTACTTTGCCGAAGACGGTGTGTTTGCCGTTTAGGTGCGGCTGGGGAGAATAAGTGACGATGAAAAACTGGCTGCCGTTGGTATTGGGGCCGGAATTGGCCATGGCCACGGCACCAACATCAACGGGCAAAGATTGAAGATTGTAATTGTATTTATAGCCGGCTGATTCTAATCGAGCAATGGCAGCATCATCAACTCCGATTGATTTGGGATTGATTTCGTCTTCAAATTTATAGCTGGGGCCGCCGGTGCCAACTCGCGGGTCGTCTGTTTTAGATAACGGATCACCGCCCTGAATCATGAAATCGCGTATGACGCGATGAAATTTCGTGCCGTTGTAAAAACCTTCCTGCATCAATTTTACAAAATTAGCCGCGGTTTTTGGGGCAACTTTGGGATAAAGTTCCAGGATTATATCTCCTTTGAGAGTGGAGATGGTTATCATAATTTTATCAGCACTTTTGAGTTGATCCGGGACCACCGGCATATTCTTGACCCCTTCTTGCTGGCCACTAAAAATCAGGTAATACCCGCCCAACAAAACCATAAATGCAATGATTGTCAAAATAAAAATTTTCATCCTTGGATTAAATTTCAAACCTCCTCAAGAATATTTAAATACTCTTGAGTACTTATATGAAGAGTTCGGAGGTTACTCTTAATTTCAAACACGGGTAAGTTTTTCTTGGCGCGGACAATAACGGGCCTGATCAGATCGGAACGATCCCAGACTCGATGGTCACCTCCTTTACGAACTAAACGGCAACCAACTTGGAGAAGAAATTTCTCAAACTTACGATAGTGAATGGGCTTAAGCGCGGCCACGTTTTGAACAAGTTAAACGGCAACGAGTATTTTAATTTCTTTGTTCTCTTGCCCAATGATCCGAGGAAAATTCCATTCTCGCCGAACCTTTCCCCAACCATACTCCCTTAAAACTTCCGCCCAAGTACCCTTTTTGGAAACCTGCTCTACAAACAGCTTTAAGGTATGGCTAAATGATTGTTTGGCGTCCTCAAAAGAATCCCCGTGTGCAACAAGGTCAAAGACTGGAGAATAGCAAATATAAGACCTACCCTCTTTTAAGTAAATGATGGGAATGTTAGTTTTGACAGTTGTCTGTTTTAACATGTGTTTATTATATTGCAAATCTAGCATATCTAGACCCACATGGGCAAGCTACAACCCAAAGATTCAACCTCTGACTTAGATCAATTCCACTTCTTGGCGTTATTGACAAGGACAGAGAGAGTAGCTATATTGTATATAAATACAATTTCCGTTAGAGTTTGCATCGAAATGAAGTTCTTTAATAATCCGTGGCAGATTAAAAAACTATCTCCACTATCCAAAGGAGCTCCGCATATGCACATCGACTTTATCGACATCACAACTATCGACATCACAACTAGGATGATAATCTTGATAATCATAAGCTCTCTCACCGCGTTATTAATTTACCGTGGTCGGAATGAGAAAGCGGAAGCAGAAGAAGCCGAATGGACGGCATGGAAGGCATGGAAGGCAGCAGAAGCTGAACGGGAGGATCGCCTCCTGCAATGTCATAGACAGGAACAGCACGGGTATCATGAGCAGATGGTCGTTCTCGGCGAGAAGTCGATTGGCCTCTTTGAAGAGATGTCCAAGCATCTGACTTCCGCGGAGTATCGCTTGGATCGGGCAGAGGCCGACTTCACCGACGGTGCCTTTGCCCCGTTCTGGGATTCTGTAGAGGGGGCAGCACGGTCACTCGCGCACTTCAACGAAGGTGTCCAATGCATCAAAAACAATTCGCGTAACTACACCGAACTGACCCGTAAGTATGAGGATGTACCCCCTCAGTTTCCCCTTGCATGTCAGTCTATCGAGAAGCTGAGCACGGGCACTGAAACTGCCAAGCGCATGCAGGTCATCGTGCGGAAGGCTCAATGTAATTTCCAATTCGCCATGATCTACGAGCAACGTAAGACCAATCAGATTCTCGTCGCGGGATTCACGAACCTAGCGGATGCTCTAGTTATGATGAGCTGGCGAATTACGAGCTCGATCGGCGATCTCGCCAGTTCGGTGGATGGAATGGTCTCGACACTCAATGAATCGATGCAGACGATTCACTCACGAATGGGCGACATTGCAAAGACAGCCAGCCAGCGTCACAACGAGGTAATGGAGAAAGAATCGGAAAGAGCGACGCGGGAAAGGAAGGCCCTGGAAATGCTCGACAACATCCAGTGTCGGAGGAAACCCGCTCTGTAGAATGTCTAACACGCCGGTAGATACCCACGAGTCAAGCCCGTGATCGTGATAGTGGTATCCTGCTAGTATCATGAAGCTAGTGGTCGCCTTCGGCGCCAGCAGCTTACTCCAAAAAACCGCTTTCCTATCGCACTAATTAGGCGATTCAAAGCGGTCAACTCAAAATCGTTCCGAAAAGATATCGGAACGGTTTTTTATTTTGCCGCCCGTAATACCCCGCCCCTTGGGGCGGGGTCGGGTTCATTTTAGCAATACTTATATTATATCCCTAATCTCTTCTAAAATACCCTCGGGGATGGGGATCTGGTCTCTAACCGGGCTTACGCCGGGATAGCGCCAGGCGGTGATGATGTGTCTTTTAGATCCTTTGAGCTGATACATCACCCAGAGTTCTTCGCCTTTGGAGGGCTTGCCCCGTGAGCGCGTAGCGCTTTTACGGGGAATCATGCAAGCAATGGTATTTTTGGCAATTCCCTTCTCAACTCTCTTGGGCGCGCGGATAATTCGTTTGATGATACTTTCCGATAAGCGATAATACTGCATCTTTCCCACAACATGCCGAGTCCAAGAGTATTTTTTGTCGTCTTTGGGGAACGAAAACCTTCTCATCGGTTTGTCGCTGGTATTAACCCGAGGTCTCACCTCCTTGCGGAGGAGAGACCTCCTAAACACTCAAGATTATAACCCCACCCAAGCAAAACAAAAACCCCTTCAATCTGTTGGGGTCTTTGTTTAGCGGTCTTACCAGCTATTCCTGCGGCCTCCGCCAAAACCGCCTCCGCCTCCGAAACCGCCGCTGCGACCGCCGCGGTTAAAACCGCCGTCGCGCCGGGGCGGACGATCCTCCAAAGGACGGGCTTCATTAACGGTCAGCTTGCGGCCATCCAGTTCCTTGCCGTTCCACATCTCTATAGCCGCTTGAGCCTCCTCATCGGTAACCATTTCCACAAAGCCGAAGCCCTTGGGCCGCCCCGTCATTTTGTCGGTGATAATAACAGCGGACTCCACGGCGCCGGCTTGCGAAAAAGCGTCCTTTAAGGCATCTTGGGTGGTGTTATAAGACAAACCACCCACATACAACTTTTTAGCCATTTTTGCCTGTGTTTTTAATTTTGTAAGGCGACCTCTCTTTAAGTTTCTGGCTAAAAAGCTGTCGCTCTAGCACGTCTCTGCACCAAAGGATGCAAAAGGAAACTTTACGAGACACTTACAATACTTTCCTTTATACACTATTGGGTTTAAAATAGCAAATCGGGACTGTCTTAGCGCTTTTGAGTATATTATTTTCCATAGCACTTTTTATACTTCTCTCCGGGCCGCCAAAGCGAACAAGTCAAAATAGCCAAGAAGATCGGAGAGAGAACTTTGGTATTCTTTCCCGCCATAGACAGCATCGCAAAAAACCTCGCGCGCTCTGGCAATTTCGCGCAACTGACCGCCCCGCCAGCGCGAGTCCGCTAAAGTTAAGTCAAAAATCTCCAAAGCCCGTTCCACCGCCCCCCAAAAGAGTTTTTCATCTTTATCTTTCCAGAGCGAAGCTCGGGAAACCTCGCTGCCGATATTGCCCAATTGCTCCATAAGCGAAAGTTCATACCACCTGCCGCCGGCCATTCCGGTGTGTATATAGACCATGTCAATCAATAATTAATTTTCTAATTACCATCTTTATCTTTGCCCTTGTTTCTGGATTCTCAACCCCCCGCGAGCGATTGGCCTGGAGGGGTTTTAGATTAATCATGGAATTAAATTCAATCCATTCGCTTTCCGATTTTTTTGGGTAAATGTTGATTCCCCAAATGTTTTCTCTTTTTGATTTTTCCTCTTCCATCAGCAAAACCTCTCCATCGGCGTGCAGTTCACAGCCAACAGCCGCTATCTCTTTCTCTACATCCACAACCGCCTTTACCAAATCGCCGAACCCCTCTTGGGCCACTTCCACGAGCTCACTTCGTTTAATGGGGACCCTGATTATTTTTATTGGCATATTTTAATTTTAGCATTATTTTCTAAATTCCCATGACATTTCAGGAATCATCACGCCTGATCCCATTCATCAGAAGAAATACCGGCTTGTTTGACGATCTTAAAAACCAGGGCCTTTGAGATATCGCTCCGATGCGGATTCGGAATCCTAACTTTAAGTGTGTCCTTAACTACATACAAATGACGGCCGCCTGGATAGGGGCCGCGAAAACCTAATTTCTGGAACTTCTGAACCAATTTCTTCCAAGAAATATTTTTAGGCATGCACCGCTATTCTCTGGCGAAATGGCAATTTCAACTCTGGAATATGGTCACCATCGCTGATTTTAAGCAATAGCCAGCCCTCTAGAACCTCACGCAGTTCATTTCGGCAATTTTCCAAATTTTTGGCGTTAGCCCATACACCCCGCAGACCAGGAATTTCACCGTAATAAGTGCCGTCACCCAGCAATTCATAGCGGGCTTTTTTTAATTGTTTCTCAATAAACTCGCTTAGCATATTTTTACTTTAACACACCTTAAAAATCGGGACAATGTTGTCCCCGCCTGCCCCATGTCATTTTTTATATTTCTTTCTCAATCCGCGAAAAAAATTCTTTATCTTTTGGATGCGTCAATAAATCTGCAACATTGTCTTTCTCAATCCACCTTGCTTCTGGATTCTCTGCATCAACTGGTCTTAGAAGATTCTGGTTCGTTTTGAAGAGAAACATGATTATTGTTTTAAGTTCAGCTCTATCTTCTTCCCCATCTTTTCCAATCTTGTATCTTTGGTAAGTGCCGAGTTCTTTTACTAACTCAAGATCGATAATTCCTGATTCTGTCAAGTACCCATTTTTTAGACACTCTGTGTCTCCGCGATTCCTTGATAAACCA
>CAZGLK010000012.1:0-18629 GCA_964526375.1 uncultured Candidatus Saccharibacteria bacterium
CCATCGAGAGGAGCGAACCTTCCCAGAAACGGAGCAGAGTAAAAATGGTCGTTCTGCTTGTTCTTGTTGCCGCCGTTTCCATGGGCGCCGCCGTTACGGTCCTCAAAATTAAAAAAGGGGCAGCCGTGAAAAAGAAAGAAGCCGAGGTGCTTATAAAAGAAGTTAGCGAGCTTAAAGAAAAAATTGTCTCCCTGCTGGAACTAAACAACAAAACCGAGGCCGAAGAATTAACCACATCGGCCATGGAGAAACTGCGGCGAGTGGAAGAGCTGGGGTTTTTTAAAACCAGCCGCGTTACCCTGGAAGAGGAACTTGCCAAAATCAGCCGCGACCTAAAACACCTTGAGCTTATAAACTCCCCGCGCGCAATTGTGGATTTAGCCGCCTCTCCCGCCGGCTTTGAGCCGCGGGGCTTGAGTTTGGGCAAAAACAAAATAATAGTTTTTGGCGGCAATGGTTTTTATAAATATAACCTTAACCTTCGCAGCGGCGAGTTTGATCTTTCGGCCGGAAACAATCTTCTCTACGCGCTGGAAAATCCCAGCGACCCCAATCAGCTTTGGCTGCTTAAGAATAACGGCGTGATCACAAACACAACCGCAAAAAATAATCAGGCCCGGCAGGAAGAATTATTGCGACCCAGCAGCGAGATCGGCGAGTTAAAAGAAATGGCCTACTACGGCGATGCTCTTTATGTGCTGAATCAAGCCGGGTTAATATACAAACTTGATTTGGAAGCGGCCACTTCATCCGACACCAACGACGGTTTAACACCTTGGCTTGAATCCGATCCAAGCTCCGAGCTCCAAGTTCCAAGTTCCAAGATCACCACCATGGCCATTGACGGCGCCATTTACGGCCTAATCGGCTCCAATAAGCTAACCAAACTGCAAAATGGCGAATCTCAAAACCAAACCGATCTAACCGAGAGCGTAGACCAAATTGCAACCGAACCCGATTTTGACCACATTTACCTTTTGTCCCGCGCCGAGAACATGATTCTGGTAATGGACAAACGCGACCGCACCGTCAAAAAAAGACTTAGCCACCCCGATCTGGGGCAAGCTAAGTCTTTTACCGTGGACTCACGCGAGCGCACAATCTATTTTTTGAAAGACAAAACGGTGTATTCGTTTGAGATATAAGACTTATAAGTCCTATGAGACCTATTGGACTTATTTTATTTCGGCGCTCGCTCCCGCGGCCTCCAGTTTGGCTTTTATCTCCTCGGCTTCGGCTTTGGCCACACCGGCTTTAACAACCTTGGGCGCGCCATCAACCAAATCCTTGGCCTCTTTCAAACCCAAACTGGTAAGCTCCCGAACCACTTTGATTACGGCGATTTTTTGATCACCCGCGGCTTTTAACTCAACATCAAAAGTTGACTTCTCATCAGCGCTGCTAGCCTGTCCGGTCCCTCCATTCGTTGGGACAACCGCTGCTGCGGCTGCAGAAACTCCAAACTTGGCCTCCAAAGTTTTAACCAACTCGGCCAGTTCCAGAACATTCATCTGTTCTACCTCGGAAATGAAACCTTTGAACTTATCGGGAACTTCTATGTTTTCCATATTTTAATACGACCAATAGGTCTTATAGGACTTATACGACGACCTTTGCCATAATTCCTAATTCACTACTCACTACTCACTACTCACTCTTCTCCTAACTCCATCCAGCACCCTGGCAAGCCCGCTCACCGGCGATAACAACATAGCCAATACTTGCCCCAGCAATACCTCTCGGCTGGGCAGTAAAGCCAAAGCAGTTATTTCCTGGGTACTCATTAGCCGGCCCATCAAAAATCCGCCCAAAAGGGCCAGCTTTTTGTGTACTCGCGAAAAAGCGTCCAGCGGCTTGGCGATTGCGCCCGCTTCAGACGCGGCCGAACCATAAGCCAAGGCCAACGACCCCCGATGAGCCGACAAGTCAAAGTTCCAATCAGCTCCGGCCTCCCTGAAAGCAAAACCAAGCAGCGACTTTTTTAACACCTTAAAGCCAATGCTTTCTTTTTTCAATTCCCTCTTAAGCGCGGTCGTTTCGGCCATGGTTAGACCCGAGAAATCAGCAAACACAAAATTGCCGTTGTTTTGCAAAATGCCAGCCAGCTCCGAAACCAGTTTAATTTTTTGCTGTTTACTTAACATATATAGGACTTATTGGTCCCATAGGACCGATTGGACCTATAAAAATTGTCTGCGTCTCCGCAGACACTTTCAATGGAGAAGGAGGTTTTTAACGCCATGCTAAAGCATGGCTAAACCTCCCATTAAAGCCAAGACATTGGCTTTAATTCCTCGATGGGACTTACCCCTTTGACGGGCGCCCATTGTCTGCGGACTTTACACCAGTTTAGCCGAAAGCTAAACTGGTGTCAACCTCCTATATCCTACACCCTATACCCTATACCCTATACCCTATACCCTATACCCTATACCCTAAACCCCCTACCCCCTAAACCCCGTTCCGGCCGGAATCAAGCGGCCCACGATCACATTCTCTTTAAGACCTTTCAGGCGGTCTTCTTTGGCCTCAATGGCGGCGCCGATCAAACTGCGGGCGGTTTCCTGGAACGAGGCCGCCGACAGGAAACTCTCGGTGGTTAACGACACCTTGGTTATGCCCAATAACAACTGCTCGTAGGTAGCCTCTTTACCTTTTTCTCCCCTTTCCCCCTTTTCTCCCTTTTTATCCCCTTTATCACCCAACCGCCTGTTTTCTTCCAACAATCTCCACTTCTCCACTACTTCACCGGGCAGAAGAGCCGTATCGCCGGCCTCTTTAACCCTTAAGCGCGAAAACATTTGCCGCACAATAACCTCCACATATTTTTCGTTGATGCTCGCCCCTTGGGTAACATAAATTGACTCCACCTCGCGCACAATGTAGCGCTCCACCGCTTCCAGTCCCGAAAGCTCAAACAATTCGTGCAAGTCCAAGTGGCCCTCGGAAAGCTGGGTGCCCCGGCTAACCAAGTCGCCTTTCTCAACCAAAACACCCGCGCCCACCGGCAAGCTGTATTCCTTGGCCGTACCCTCTTTCTCCTTTTTTGCCCTTTTCTCCCCTTCCTCAACCCTTATTTTTATAACCTTCTCTCCGCCCTGTGACACAACATCTTCTACCACGCCGTCATACTCCGAAAGCAAACCCTTGCCTTTGGGCGAGCGCACCTCAAAAACCTCCTCCACACGCGGCAAACCCTGGGTGATGTCACTGCCGCCAGCCACACCGCCAACATGGAAAGTTCTCATGGTAAGCTGTGTGCCCGGCTCACCGATGGCCTGCGCCGTAACTATGCCCACCGCCGCGCCCTCTACAACCAGTTTGTTGGTGCCAAGATCGCTGCCAAAACACATGGCACAAATGCCCACCCGGCTGCGGCAGCGCAAAACCGACCTTACCTTAAACTCGGCCAGTCCCGCCTCGTCCAGCTGGCGAGCTTGCTCGGCCGTAATCAAATCACCTTTTTTAATAAACACCTTGCCACGGCCGTCTTTGGCATCCTGCAAAGCCGCGCGCCCTACCAGCCGATCCCCCAGCGGCACACCTATTTCTTCGCTGTCTACGCGCCGCTTAACCACCCCAGTTTCATCGCCACAATCCCGTTCGCGCACCACCACATCTTGAGCTACATCAACAAGACGTCGCGTCAAATACCCGGCCGCCGCAGTTTTAAGCGCGGTGTCAGTGGTGCCTTTGCGGGCGCCGTGAGTGGAAATAAAGTATTCCAAAACATTAAAGCCCTCCTTAAACGACGGCACAATAGGCAGTTCAATAATTTCGCCGGCCGGGTTGATCACCAAACCCTTCATGCCGGCCATCTGGGTCAGCTGGCTCATACTGCCGCGCGAGCCGGAATCAAAAATCTGAAAGACCGGATTGGTTTTTTTCATTTCTTCGGGCACAACTTTGGTTATTTCTTCTTTAAGCCGGTGCCAAATGGCAATGGACTTGGTTTTGCGCTCTTCCAAAGTAAGCAGGCCTTGCAGGTAATATTCGCGAATATTTTCCACTTCCGTCCGGGCCTGGGCCGCCAACCCCGCCTTCTTTTGGGGCACTATCACATCATCCATGCCCCAAGAAATGCCCGAACGGGTGGCAAAATCAAAACCCAAATCTTTTATGGCATCCAAAACCTTTACCGATTCCTCATTGGGCAGTTTGCGGATGATAGTGCTGGTCAGTTTGGACAAACTTCTTTTGTCCATAACCTTGTTAACATATTCCCAGCCAGCCGGCAGAACGCGGTTAAACAAAATCCGCCCCACGGTGGTTTCAATAAACTCGCCTTTGGTTTTTTCAAAACGGACTTTTATTTTGGCGCGCAGATCCACCACGGCAAAATCATAAGCCAAAATGGCCTCATTGGCCGACCCAAAGACCTTACCAGCCCCTTTTGCTCCCCTTTCATCCCCTTTCTCCCCTTTAACCCATTCGCTGGTCATCCAGTAAATTCCCAAAACCATGTCCTGTTGAGGGTTGGCGATGGCTTCACCGGTAGCCGGCTTTAGCAGATTTTTGCTCGCCAGCATAATCTCGTGGGCTTCTTTTTGGGCCTCGGCCGAAAGCGGCAAATGAACGGCCATCTGGTCACCGTCAAAATCGGCGTTAAAGGCCTGGCAAACCAAAGGGTGAACCTGAATAGCCGAGCCCTCAATCAATATGGGCTGAAAGGCCTGAATGCCCAAACGGTGCAGAGTCGGCGCGCGGTTTAGCAAAATCGCCCGGTCACGAATAACCTCCTCCAAAGATTCCCAAACCACATCGGCTTCGTCTTCCACCAGCCGCGAGGCGTTGCGTATGTTGGAAGCTACTTCTTTTTCGTAAATGAGCTTGTTGATCACAAAGGGCTTGAAAATTTCCAAAGCCATGCGCTTGGGCAAACCGGCCTGGTAGAGTTTTAACTCCGGCCCCACCACAATCACCGACCGCCCCGAATAATCCACGCGCTTGCCCAAAAGATTCTGGCGGAAGCGGCCCTGCTTGCCCTTAAGCAAATCGGCGAGTGATTTTAAGGCCCGCTTCTGCCCGCCGGCGGCATTGGCTTCGGCGCCTCCGCCGCGATGAGAAGAATTGTCTATTAAAGAATCCACCGCCTCCTGCAGCATTCTTTTTTCGTTGCGGACAATAACCTCGGGCGATTTTAAATCAATCAGTTTTTTAAGGCGGTTGTTGCGGTTGATAACGCGCCGGTAAAGATCATTTACATCGGAGCTGGCATAGCGGCCGCCATCCAGCGGCACCATGGGGCGCAAATCTGGCGGAATAACCGGCACCACGCTAATAAACATCCATTCCGGGCGGATGTTGTTGCGCATCAAGGCCTCCACCAGTCTTAACCGCCGCAGCTGCTTTTTTTTGTCCACCCCGTCAGAGGCCGACTTCCTGGACTTGGAAACCGAGTTTCCAATTGGAAACTCGGTTTCCAACGCCGCTGTCGAACCTATAGGCCCACCAGAAGAAGAAACTTCACCGCCGGCCGCAATTATCCCGGCCGCATCGGCATCACCCTTAAGCAAATCAGTCTTTTCCATTTTCCTTAAAACATCTTGTTTGACTTCGGCCAAATCCATATTCTCAAAGATGCGCCGCACCGCCTCGGCGCCAATATCGGCCTTAAACACCTCACCGTATTTTAAGGACAGATCGTAATACTCCAGTTCCGAGAGCACCTTGTATTTTTTAATGCCGGCCAGCTCCTCCAGGGCTTGATCACGCAAGGCCTTAAGTTCGCGCGACTTGCCCTTGGACTCCAGCGTCTTGGCTTTGGCTTTGTACTCGCGCTCAATTTCGGCGATCACCCGGCCACGGGCTTCTTCGTCCACATCGGTAACAATATAGGCCCCAAAATAAATTACTTTCTCCAGCTCCTGCACGCCCAAATCCAACAAGAGACCCATTTTGGACGGCACCCCCCGCAAAAACCAAATATGGCTTACCGGCGAAGCCAGAGTAATGTGGCCCATTCTTTCGCGCCGCACTATGGCCCGAGTTACCTCCACGCCGCACTTATCGCAAACAATACCCTTGTAGCGGATGCGGCGGTATTTGCCGCAGTAGCACTCCCAGTCTTTGGTCGGCCCGAATATGGCTTCCGAAAACAAACCTTCCTTTTCGGGCTTTTGGGTGCGGTAGTTGATGGTTTCGGGCTTAGTAACCTCGCCGTAAGACCAGCTCAAAATAGCCTCGGGCGAAGCGAGTTTTATGCGGATAGCCCGAAAGTCTTTTAAGTTGGGAGGAATGGAACCCTTTTGCATCTTTTCAATTTTATAATTACCCAATTACTAAATTACTAAATTACATCTCCTTTGAAAAAGGTAATTAAGTAATTAAGTAACTAAGTAATTATGCCGTAACTCTAGATTCTTCTTTAATATCTTCTTGAAACTCAACCCCCGCTCCGACTTCTTCTCCAATAAGTTCCACATCCAAACCCAAACCCTTAATTTCGTTCACCAGAACAAAAAAGGAAGCCGGAATGTTGGGCGTTCTAATGGGCTCGCCCTTGATGATGCTTTCATAAGCGTGCCCGCGGCCCACCACATCATCCGATTTTATGGTTAGCATCTCCTGCAGAGTGTAGGCGGCGCCGTAACCCTCCAAAGCCCAAACCTCCATTTCGCCAAAGCGCTGGCCGCCAAACTGGGCCTTGCCGCCCAAGGGCTGCTGGGTAATAAGCGAATAAGGGCCGATGGAGCGCATATGAAGTTTATCTTCCACCAAATGGTTTAATTTCATTATGTAGATAACGCCCACCGTCACTTTTTGAGCGAAGGCCTCGCCGGTTTTGCCGTCGTAAAGCTCCACCTTGCCGTCTTCGGGCAGTCCGGCCTTGGCGAGCTCGGTTTTTATTTCGGCCTCGGTGGCACCAGCCAAAGACGGCGTAACCGCCCGCAGGCCTTGAGCTTTCATAGCCCAGCCCAAGTGAGTTTCCAGAATTTGGCCAATGTTCATGCGGCTGGCCACGCCAAGCGGGTTTAGAATAACATCCACACTGCGGCCGTCTTCCAAGAAGGGCATTTCTTCCACCGGCAAAATTCTGGAAATAACGCCCTTGTTGCCGTGCCGGCCGGCCAGCTTGTCGCCCACCGAGACCTTGCGGTATTCGGCCACTTCAATCTGAATTGTTTTTATAACCCCGGCGGGAAGTTTATCACCCCGATCGCGTTCAAAAGTCTTAATGCCAACCACCCGACCCCGCTTGCCGTGAGGCAAATGGAGCGAAGAATCTTTCACATCGCGGGCCTTCTCGCCAAAGATGGCCCTCAGCAACCGCTCTTCGGCGGTTAGATCGGCCTCGCCTTTGGGAGAAATCTTGCCCACCAGAATATCGCCCTGGCGCACTTCGGCGCCAATGCGGATAACGCCTTCTTCGTCCAGATCCTTTAATTTTTCTTCCGACACATTGGGAATATCGCAAGTGGTAAGCTCCGGTCCCAGCTTGGTTTCGCGCACATCCACCGAATAGCTTTCAATGTGAATGGACGAGAAAACATCCTCTTGCACCAATTTTTCCGAAATCACAATGGCGTCTTCGTAATTTGCGCCCCGCCAAGACATAAAAGCCACCACCAGATTCTGACCCAAAGCCAAAGCGCCGTCTTGGGTGGAAATGCCATCAGCTAAAACATCGCCCTTCTTTACTTTTTGGCCTTGGTGAACGCGGGGAAATTGGTTGAGCGAAGTGTACTGGTTGGAGCGTACAAAATTGTAGAGTTTGTATTCCGCCGTCTCGCCGCCGCGCACCGCTTCGGTGGCAACCGCCTTAAGTTCGCGGCGCATTTTTTCTTTAACCGGTTTATCGTAGCGCACCTTAATGACGTTGGCGTCGGCCGCCTCCACCAGACCGTCCTCTTCGGCCAAAATCACATAGCCGGAATCCTGGGCCACTCTTTCCTCCACCCCCGTGCCGACGAGCGGCACCTGCGGTTTAACGCAGGGCACGGCCTGGCGCTGCATATTGGAACCCATCAGGGCGCGGTTGGCATCGTCGTGTTCCAAAAAAGGAATAAGCGAAGTGGCAATGCTGATGATCTGCTGGGGCGAAACGTCTATTAAGTCCACTCGGTCGCGCTCCACCAAAGTCGGCTCGCCGCGGCGGCGCACCTGCACAAAGTCCTCCAACAATCGGCCGGTTTCGTCCACCTTCACTCCGGCGTGGGCAATGTAATGATCCTCTTCCTCTAAAGCGTTAAGGTATTTGACCTCGTCGGCTACTTTGCCGTTTTTAACCAAACGATAAGGCGTTTCCACAAACCCGAAATCGTTGAGCCGGGCGTACGAAGCAAAGTATTCCACCAAACCGATGTTAGGCCCTTCGGGCGTTTGAATGGGGCAAATGCGGCCGTAGTGCGAGGTATGCACATCGCGCACCTCAAAACCAGCGCGCTCGCGGGCCAAACCCCCCGGCCCCAAAGCCGAAAGCCGCCGCTTGTGCTCCAGCTCGGCCAAGGGATTAACCTGATCCATAAACTGCGACAACTGCGAAGAGGCAAAAAATTCTTTAACAATGGCAATCAGCGGCCGGGCGTTAATAAGCTGGGCCGGCGTCAAGGTGTTAATATCCAAGGTGGACATGCGGTCTTTGGCAATTCTTTCCAAACGGGCCAAGCCCAAGCGCAAGCGCTGTTGAACCAGCTCGCCCATGGCCCGAACGCGGCGGTTGCCCAAGTGATCAATATCATCGGTTTTGCCGTGCGGGTCGTTGTTTAAGCGGATGATCTCGGAAATTATATTCACAAGATCAAACAGGTGAATAACTCTTTCGGAATAGTCTTTGTTTAAATCTTGAGCTACCTGAACATTTTTAAGTTCGTTGCCTTGAGGATGGGCCAGGCGGGATTTCATTTTCCATCGCCCCACTTCCGAAAGGTCGTAGCGTTGGGCCGAAAACATGGCGTCTATCAAGCTCTTGGCGTTGTCCACTGTGGCCATGTCGCCCGGCCGGATTCTTTTATAAACCTCAATGTAAGCCTCACCCGGAGTTTTGGCCGGGTCTTTAGCCAGAGTGGTTTTAATGTAGGCAATATCTTGGCCGGTGTCGTACTGGCTGAAAGCCGCCAGAATGTCGGCATCTTCGGCCAAGCCAAAGATGCGCAGAAGTGATGTTATCGGCACTTTGCGCTTGCGGTCTATTTTAACCGAGATTACGGCTTCGGCGTCGGTTTCAAATTCCAGCCAGGCCCCACGGTTGGGAATAATCTTGGCGCCAAACTGGTTGCGCTCGCGGCCGGTTTGAGCCGTAAAGAAAACGCCAGCCGAGCGAATCAACTGCGAAACTATCACCCGCTCCACGCCGTTGATAATAAAAGTGCCGCGCGAAGTCATTAGCGGAAAATCTCCCAGGTAAACTTCCTGTTCTTTTATTTCGCCGGTGCGCTTGTTCTTTAAGCGCACTTTAACCCGCAAAGGCGCCTCGTACGAAGTAAAATGGTCCTTGGCTTCGTCTTGGGAATATTTGGGCTCGTCAAAGTAGTAGTCGCCAAAGTAAAGCTCTAAATTACTGCCGGTGTAATCTTCCAAAGGTGATATCTCGTCAAAAAGCTCCCTTAAACCGCGATCCAAAAACCAGCGGTAGGCGTTAATTTGCACCTCCAGCAGATTAGGCAGAGGGAAGGGTTTGTATTTATAGGAAGAGAAGACTTTTTTTTGCATTTGCATAATAAGTCCAATAAGTCCTATTGGTCCTATAGGACTTATCTTACAAAAACACAAAAAAGCACACAAAACAGCCCTTCCCTGAAGAGAGGGTTCCTAGGGGTGCGCTTCTAGCACTCGCCTAATGGTGCGAGGGTAGAATAATTCATTTAAAACCACCCAAGATTCGTTATGGTTCCAGTGTATTCCCATCCCAGAAGGCTGTCAATAGGAACTATCCACAGCTACCCACTATCGGTCCTATTGGACTTATTGGTCCTATGGGTTCCATCTAATCCCCATACTCCTCTTTCAAACCAAACTCCCCAGCCCCGGCTCGTATTCGAATAGCCTGTACCAAACCCACTCCAACACTCATGCTGATTAGATTGGAGCCGCCGTAAGAAACAAAAGCCAGCGGCAGGCCGGTAATGGGCAGAAAGCCGAGATTGGCTCCCACATTCACCAAAAAGTGCACGGCTAAAGTCAAAATAAATCCGGCTGTAAACAGCCGCGAAAAATTATCAGCGGAGGCAAGCAAGACTTTGTAGAGCCGGTTAAAAATAATCGCCCAGCCGCCCAAAAGCAAAACCAGGCCGGCCAAACCCCATTCTTCGGCAACGGCGGCAAAAATAAAGTCGGTTTGGTATTCGGGCAAAAACCCCAGCCGCGTTTGAGTGCCTTGGCCAATACCCTTGCCCCAAATTCCGCCCGAGCCAATGGCAATAATGGCCTGCTGGCTTTGGTACGAGCCGCCCAAAGGATCGCGCTCCGGGTAAAGAAAACTCACAACCCTGTTTTTTTGGTAATCTTTTATGGCATAGTGCCACAAACCGGCGCCGGCCACCGTCGCCAGCAGTATCAGCCACACAAACTGGCGGGCCTTAATGCCCGATATTAACACCAGCCCAAACCAGATAGCCGCGAGCACCGCGGCCGAACCCAAATCGGGCTGAATCAAAACCAAGCCCGCCGGCACCAAAGCATACAGGCCCGAAACCGCAATGTGCTTCCACCTGTAAAGCTCAATATGCCGCGCCGAAAAGTATTTGGCCAAAACCAAAATCAAAATTATCTTGGCCAGCTCCACCGGCTCAAAAGTAAAACTGCCGATTCTAAACCAGCTGGTCACGCCCCTAATTTGCGCGCCCACCGCAAAAAGAACAAAAAGCAACGCCACGGCTATGGCGTAAAGAACAACCACCAGCCAGCGGCTCTGCTTAAAAATCCGCCAATCAAAAAAACTCAAAAAAAATATCAAGCCCAAACTGATGAGACCAAAAACCGCCTGGCGGTAAAAAAGATCGCGGTCCGACAAACTGCCGTAAAAAGTCATCAGACCCATTAAAAAAACAAGGGCAATAGCGCCCAAGAACAGCCAGTCTAGTTTTTTAAGATGAGTGATGATCATGAATCTTGGAGCTTGGAACTTGGAACTTGGAGCTTGGAGCTTGGGTCTCGGATCTTGGATCTTGGAGCTTAGAACTTGGATCTTGGGTCTTGGATCTTGGAGCTTAGAACTTGGATCTTGGGTCTTGGATCTCTGGAATTTGACAAATATATTAGGGTGGTATATGATAGAGGGATCGAAGAAAGGAGGTGAGGAAATGAAAAAATCGGGTTTGCTCATCGCTCTCGGCTTTATGGCCTTGAGCGGCACAGGCAGCGGCGGGTGGTTCTTTTTGCCGTTGCTGGTCGGCACGGTAATGATATGGGGGAGCGTCCGGCTATACAAAATATACAAAAAAAGATAGCCAGCGCCCCCAATGAGATCGGCTCCGCAAAAAACGGACCGATCTTTTTTAATTTTGATATTTGATATTTGCAGGACTCACGCACTTTAGTTCCTCCCCTAGTATAGGGGAGGTTAGGAGGGGTAGGCTGTGCCATACAACAAAAGCATCTCTTTGCATTGCAAGTCTACCGCCCCCCCCACCCCTCCTATTCTAGGAGGGGAAAGGATTAAGCGCGTAGGTCCTAATTTGATTTTTTATCAGCCTTCCACCTCCTGCGCCGCCCAGCGATAGGCGCAGTAATCGCAATCCTCACCCGGATCGGGCAATTCGTTCTGATCCAAACAGCGCCGCAAGTCAATTATGGTTTGATCCACCCACTTATCATTGCCCTCGTAAGGCAATAATGTTACCGAAAACTCCAAGCGGCCGTCAAAGGCGGCTCGATCAGTTTCGCCGTTGCAATAAACAAAGTAACCCACCGGGCTGACCTTAAAACCATTTTTTCTAAAGAGCCACTGATATATTTCCATCTGCCGTTTGTAGCCAATTTGCCAGTCGGCATCCAAGTTAACTTCACTCTCTTTGGCAGTGGCTTTGTAGTCTACTATAATAAGCTCATTTTGGGGGTTAACCCAAACGTCATCCACGCCGCCGGTTATTAAAAGATTAGTCTGGGGATGCAAATGTTGAATGCCGCCCGAAAGGGCGTCACGCCATTCTTGCATTTGAGGATGATTAAAAGGCACGGCTTCCACTCCGTAGGTTTTCATTAAAGGATGAGCCGTACCACCGGCGCGGTGCGTGTCAAACTCCTTTTTAAGCAGCTTATCCACGGCGCTGTTTAAGCTGAAAGGAAAGCCAGGCGGCTGGGCTACGCCCAGCCGCCGGTCCAAATAAAAACAGCGCGGGCAATTCAAAAAAAGATCTATCTTGGAACGGCTGATTCTAAACGGCTGTTTAGAAGCCGGGTCAAACAGGTTGCGGCTGCGACGCGGATTGTAATATTGAGACATGGTATTTTGATATCTTAATCTTACTCAACTTAAAAATCAATGCTATAATCATCCGATAGCATGAGAACCCCTCTACCCCTTCTTATCGTAGCCGTCGCCATCGCTTTTTTTATTTTGCGCTGGTTGCCCCAGCCCGCTTTTGATTTGTCCAGCCAACAACTCGAAACATCAATCCCGGTCACTACCTCCACAACCACAACGCCAACACCGAAGTCCGACTTCGGAGTCGGACTTCGGCAAATTGAGCCTGACCGCGCAACTCTAAACCGAATTCAGACCGAAATAACCCAAGCCGCCCAAAAACTACAGCTTCTGCAAAACGGCGCCGCGACCGAACCGCCGGCACCACGGCTAACTCAAGCCGAACTCTACAATAAAGCCATAGAGCGGGTCGTAAATATGTGGTGCCAGCTGGGCAATCGCATTACCATCGCTTCGGGGGTGCTAATTAGCCCCGCCGGACACATTTTAACGAACGCCCATGTGGCCGAAGATTTTGTTAAAAAAGACAACTACGAATGTTTAATTCGCCGCGGCTCGCCGGCCCGCAACTTGGGCTATGCCAAACTGGTGTTTTTTCCACAAGCTTACACGGCCACCACCAGCTGGACGGGGCAAGCCGAAAGCGATATTTCCATTTGGCAGATCACGCGGCCAACCGGCACCACTCCCCTGCCCGAAACATTCCCTTATTACGAGATTGACCTTTCCTACGCTCCTAAGCTCAATCAACCCTTGGCCACTTTCAGTTACGCCTCTGAACTTTTGGGCCTGGAGACACAAACAAAATCACTAAACCTGCTATTTTCGGAAACAACCGTGGTGGATTTTGACAGCAATTTAATAATTTCCCAGCACGGGCTGGGCTCACAGGGCGGATCTTCGGGCGGCGCGCTGGTGGATATTTACACCAACAAATTCGCCGGTTTAATTTCGCGCGGCGTCGGCCAAAAAGAAGAGTTCTCCAACATCACCCAGCGGACATTGTTTTCCATAACACCACAGGCCGTAAACCGCATCTTCCAAACGGAAACCGGCCAGTCGCTGGCCAGATGACTTTACCTAAAAACAAGCGGGGGTGTATAATATGATGAAAGAGGTTCAAGACATGGACAGAAACACAAAATCCGAGGCACGAAAATAACATCGTTAAACGTTAATCGGCAACGAAACCCGTATCGTTGAGAGTAAGACGTCTGACGTAACCGCTAGACGAAACGGGCATCGTAACCCTTCAACGTTAAACGCAGTGGGTTCTGTTTAGAATTTCGATATTCGAATTTCGAATTTACCAAAAACATGTTGTCTCCAGAAAACGGGCCGGATCGGCCAAAACTAGAAGATTCTTTAAGCGACATGGAAAAAGAAAAACTGCGCGCGGCTGGTTTAGTGCCTGAAAGCACCACAGAGCATCAAGCGGCAGACTCGGAAAAAACCGCCCGCATTGAGGAAATAACCGGAGTAGCTTTTCAGGCGGAGCAACAGGCTCTGGAAGGAGCTGATTTACTCACTCAAGGATATGAAGAGTACTCCCGCCGGCTCCGAGAGGCGGGTGACAAGGCACTGGCCAAAATAGACGAGCTCACTAGGGGCGATAAAGAATTAAAAAAGGCGGTCCTCAAGAGACGCAGAGATGAAAGAGACGCAGAGATGGAAGAGCGCTTAAAAAACATAAAAGAATTGGGACCGATCCACCTCTCACCTTTAGAAATGGTTCAGGAACCAGAAACAGAGAATAAGGACACGGAAAAAGAAAAACCGCGCCAGGCCGGTTTGTCGTCTGAAAACATGGAAGCGCGCCCCGATACGATGAATCGTTTGAGCAATGAAGAAATAGCGGAACTGCTACGGCAGGTACTGCCAGCTGGTTCTTTACCACCGACAAGAAGACCTGAAGGGGTAGAAACCGGAACAAAAACAGAGACAGAACAAACCAACCCACATGTTGAAACAGCATTCAAGATCTACGAGGAAACTCTAAAAGAAACCGGCGACGATGCCAAAGCCCAAGACAAAGCTTGGGGCAAGATTATGGAATTAACCGGCAATGATCTAGATCCAAGTCCTTTCAATCAACTGGCGGAAAAAATGGAACAAGCCGCCAAGCAGCGGGAGGGCCAAGCCGAAATAAAAGAACAAGAGCTCAAAGATAAAGCTGACCGGGCAGTCCCCGCTAAGCCAGAAACAAGTCCAGTCACAGAAACAACAACATCGGAGCCAGAATCCAGCACACCCACCCCCGAGCCGCCCAAGCCCGATATTATAATTGATCGCACCCCGGCCGAAAAAGCCGCTGATGTCAGCATCTCTCCACCAGAAAATCTGCCAGTTGCTGACACGACCCAGACAAAACCGGAAACAACCCTCCAGCCTCCAGCGCAAGAAGCATGGCTGGAAGCCGCAAAAGAGCTACGGCAGATTCAGCAGGAAAAAGAAGCCGCGCTGGAACAAACAACCAATACAATCAAGGCCCTAGAATACTTTCTCCAAGACGCATCCAAACACGCCGGCAACGAGAAAGTTGACCCGCTTATCCAGCAACTCAAAGACCAAAAAGCCGCGCTGGAATTGGGTGCGGAAAACTTGGCTCGTCTGCAAAGCCCGTCCGCAATTAATAAATTCATTGAACAAACTCAAAAATCAATAGAGGAATCCGGCGGGCTGATTGACGCATTAAGTAAGGCCGTAACAGAAATCGGAGAAACCAGCCCCAGCCAGCCCGAAGAAGCCGCGGCAGAACAAGAGCAGGCATTGAACCAAAGGGAGTTGGCCAAACAAACGCAGGCGGCCGAGAATGTAGACTTCACCGACATACCGGGACAGGAGCTTCAAGCCATAAAAGAGCTGGTGGCGATGCCCGAAGCCGAACGGGAAAAAATAGGCCTTGGTTTTAACAATCTGGGTTTCTATATTAAAGAAAAAACAAATAGCTGGCTGGCCGAAAACTTAAACAAAATCGGGGGCAAAATAGAAAAAGAAGGTTCAACCAAAAGATTCTTGGCGGCGCTGGCCGAAACCTTCAACCGCGACGGCAAAGAAGCTCAACAGAAACTTGACGACACTCAAAAAGGCCAGACTCATAAACTTACCAACGCGGCCTACTTGGGCGGCCTGGCTCTTAAATGGGGACGCAATGTAGCTGATGTTATCGGCTGGACGGCGGCCTCGCCACTGCGTGGTGTAACCATAGGCGCACAGATTCTCGGGCGAGGAACAGAAGCAATTAAAGAAGCGCGGCTTAAAAACGAGGAGGTTATAAACAAAACCCGAATAGAAGACATTGATGCCGCGTCTGAAGAGGCTTGGAAAATCTACGAGGCAGCCCAAGCCAAAGCCGTAGAAAGGAACGAGGAAAAAGTCATCATGCGAGACCTGGAAAAAGCCTATCGGGAATCTCTGCCCGCGGATTTATTAAAGCGTCTTCAAGCTAAGCCCGAGACTGGTTCGGGAGAGAACAAAATAGAACCCGGCATCGCGGAGAAAGTGATTCAAGGCACGATGAAATTCCACATTGAGCAGTCGGTCTCCCATCTAAAAAAACAAATAGACGAGATTGAGCAAAATCCCAAATTAAACGAGACCCAAAAAGCCGCTCAAACAGAAAATCTTTACGGAAAATACGCTCGGCGGCTGGACGATTACGATCGCGTTCTTTCTCAATGGGGCGCCGTGGACGCCATCGCCATGGCCGCGCGCTACGGCGAGACCGGCTCAAAAATGGTCGTAAAAGGCGTGATGGTGGAATCGCTGTATCTTTCTTTAGACAAAGTGGCCCATTATCTGGCCGACTCTTTGGACAAAGTCGGCGGCGTAACAGAGGCAATTGAACACCCGCTAAAATTTGCCAAGCAAGCGTTGGGACTAGAAAGGGAACCAGCAGATGTATCCAAAGCACCGACGAGAGGAGAACATACTGAAAGGCAAAAACAAGCCCTGGAGAAATACCGCCAAAAATTTGCCGAAAAATTTGCTGGTCCAGCACCCAAACCAGAAATCACGCCGTCGCAGACAGAACCGACCCCATCAGCTAAACATTTTGAAGACATCATAGACAGCTCCAAAGTTGCCGGCAGTGATTCTATTTGGAAATCAACCAGAGAAATTTTTACCGGCCACGCCCAAGAGTTGGGTTATAAAGGCAGTCTGGACGACAAAGCCGCGCTGGACAAATGGGCCGAAACGCAAACCGCTAATTCAATTAAAGAACTGGCCGACAAAGAATATGGCGGCAAAATTCCCGACTTGGTTCACGGACCCACGACCGGCGGCGCGGGAGATAAAGTTGTTGTTGAGATTGGCGGGGACGGCAAACCCCACTTAAAGTTTGAGGCTTCTTCGGGCATCAAGCCGGGCTATTTGGAACACGAGGAGATCAAACCAGAAACGCCCGAGACAACTAAACCTCAAGAATCGCAAGAGATAAAACCACCAGTGCGTCTCGACGAACCCACAGGCGTCCAACCGCCGCCGGCTGTGGAGGGAACTGGCATAAAACCGCCCGAGACTACTCCGAGTGAAATTCCCGCCGCTGGATCCCCGGGCGCTAAACTAAAAGAGGCCTATGAAGCCTCCCCCGATCGCAACCGCCAGCTAAAAGCCGTAAAAGACTATCTTGAAAAAACCGTCGCCGAGCCCGAAAACAAAATTATCTACCCTAAAAACCGGCTCTACGCTTTCGCCCGCATGTTCCCGGTTGAAGGCGTGGCCGCAAAAATAGAAAACATGGACACTCCCGCGGAACTGGCTAGAGCGTTAAAATCATTCGACGGACATATCGCGGCCGCTACCAGAACCTTGTTGAGAGGTGATCTCCAGCAAATGACCAAAGACGCGGCCTTCTTTCCGGTGGAAGGCAAAAACCACGAGCTTTATTTTACTCAATCTTTAGGCAAGGGTGAATGGTGGCTCTGGCGCCTAGACGACAAAGACCGCTACCTCGCCGCCAAACTGACTCCAAACAAAGAGGTATTCAAGTTTAATCTGGACAACCTTAAAGAGTTCTTGGATTACACTGAAAGCTCTGATGTTAGGCCAATGCCCATAGAGATACACACCGAACTGCCGCCCGAACATCCCGTTGTTGAAATGGAAGTAAAGAGTACAGGCCACCAAGTAGCCACGGAAAAACAACTCCCGCCGGCTGGCGGTGATGAAACCGTAACCAAAATTGACGAACCCGGCCGCCAGGCCACCATCACAGAAAGTACGCAGACAAAAGAAGCCGAGGGAGTAAAAACCACGATACAGACAAAAGCGGTGGAGGGTACGCTTAGCGGTGAGATGACGCAAAAAATACATCAAGCCAGTTTTGAGTTGGCGGGCGTAACTGACAAAGATAAATTTATGGCGCAGGTGGAAAATGTAAAGGGCGGGAAGCTAACCCAAGCAGAACAGAAACTTTGGGATATCACCTACAACTACGCGCAAACTAGCACCAATAAGCACATCACTCAACAGATGATAGAAACCCGCCTACAAGCCCTTGCGGCTGGCAAGAAATAAAAAAGGGAGACTTGTTAGTCTCCCTGTCTCCCTCCTGGGACTATGCTTACGGCAGGAGGGCCGTGGGAACGGCCACCAGGCAAAATGCCTGCCAGCCTCCCCAATCCTCCTCGGTCTGCTGCTTATACCGGATCACCTGGGACCCGGCGAGTTCCCAAGAGACAACAGGAGCCACTGTGTCTCTGCGAACAAGACGAACCCGGGCGTCCAAAGCCGCCTTATCGCGGGCGATGTTGAGGTCCCGACTCTGACCCCGCCCAACGGCAAATGTTACTTTGCCGTCTTTGGAGGTCCAGGTGGATGTCCGCATCCACCACTCCCTGGGAAGATTCTTGTCGGCCATGTTCTCTTCCCAATTGGCCTCCTTCCGGGCCTTAAAGATATTGGAGATCGGCGCCGGACGAGCCGGACCAGATACGGCGTCAGCAAGTTTGGTTGTGTCGCGGCCAGCTGTGATAATCGTATCAGCCACCGCTTTTTCCACAAGTCCAAACTTCACGCGGACCTGACGCATGAACTCATTAAACTGCGCCGTCTTGGCCTGGGCACTGGCGACGGTGTCAGCCAAAACCTTATTGGCATACCGCCAGACCATGCCAAGAGCTCGGGTTTTGATCGAGTCCGAAAGAGCGCTGTCTTGGGCTTGCAGCCCAAAAAGAGCAACCTCCGCCTCAACCAAAAGTTTGAACTCGGCTTGCTGGCGCTTTTCAAGCTCGACCACCTGACGGTCAAGCTCTCCAAACGC
>CAZGLK010000013.1:0-10536 GCA_964526375.1 uncultured Candidatus Saccharibacteria bacterium
AAATCGGCGAGATACCAACCCTTGTAAAGTCGGGCGGAATCTGACTCGATTTTGTCTTCGCGGATGCCCTTGTAAAACCGCGCCTCGGGCTTGATCCACTTCTTGAGTTCGCGGTCCTCGCCAATCTCCTCATCGGGCAGAAAAACTGGCTTGAGATTGAAACACTCCCACTTGGCCAGGTTTTCCTGGGTGAACTCGACAGGCCAGGGGTCAACTTCAATCTCTTTGCCGAAGCGCTGGGAGAAAAGTTTGCTGGTTCTGGAGACAAGGTCCTCCGGTGGCGAGACAACTACAAATGGGTTGCGGTGTTCTACCACCAGCTGAAGCTGGTCCAGGGTAAGACCCTTACCTTGATTTCGAATACCACGGATCAGTTGGCTGTTGATTTCACACATAATGCCGGTATACTTCTCTAACCAATCCGGCATCAGATCCGAACTCACGACCAATTCTTCTGACATGGACATGGCCGTATCCTCCTTGGAAAAAGGTTTTGAAGAACTAAGGTTTTATGCTCCTTTTGAGCTTAGCTAGCATATTAACAAGCCCTGCCTTAAAAGTCAAGAGTTGTGGCAACCTGGTCAAAAATGACCCACACCGAGTGTGGGTCATGGGGAAGATAAAAACACATCTCGCCTATGCTGGCACAAAAGTTTTAGCCGTTGTTTTATCAAGAACCAAATTTCTCATGATAATCTCTTCAGTGTTTTCTTTCCCTAACTTTTCTTTTACCCCCAGAATCTCCAAATGCAATGGTCTCAATTTAGAATCAACGTCCAAAATTATCTCCGGAGCAATCTCCAGAGTTTTTTTAACCTTGCCCTCCTTAAAAGTGATGTTTAGGGCATCGGCATAGGGATCGTAAATAATTTTCATTTCTTATTTGTTTTATAAACCTATTTTATCGGTCCAATGTTGAGTGATCACTATAATATTCCCACCTTCTTTTCTAAAAACAACCTTGAAACAAAGCTTGCGGAACTTTTTAAAAGCGGCCATCCTATTTCCAGAAACATATAAAGTCTTGTCTGAAGAATTCAGTGTTTTTACAACCAAATTTTTGCTGATATTTCTTTGCTTTAACTTCAATATCGCATGACGGGTGAATATTATCATACTAACGATTTATTAGCAATTGACATGGGTATCGATGGAAGTGCTCGTGTCGGCCGCCAGCCGGAAGCCGAGGGCTCATCAGGCAAAGGCGGCAGTTCGGCAGACGGCGGCCCGGATTCGCGCTCGGGCGAATGTTCCGGCCGAGGCAAGACCGGCCGAGGCGGGGTATACAATTTTTTCTGCAGTTCCTCTAAGTTGTCGGACACGATAACTTTAGAAATTAGAAATTAGTTATTAGAAATTTTAGGCTTTGTTATATTATAACAAAGTCGCCAGATCTATCCCATAATCGTTTCTAAACAGCTTGGTCATTAAAACCTCATCCCGCGGCGGCGGGGTGGCCAAGCCGTTTAGTTTCAAAAATTGGTAGCACCACTCGTAAACCGAGTGCCGGAGCTGCGCCGCGGCGGCGGCTTGATTGTTAATCTGCCTAAAATAAGCCAGGGTTTGGCGCCATAAATCGGCTTCGGGCCAGTTGGGCTCAACCGATTTCCCCAACACATAAGCCGCCGCTTGAGCCAATCTTAAACGCCCCAGATTTTCTTTTATCAGCCCGAAAGAATCCAGCACCCGCACATCAGTAACTATGGGCAAGTATTTTGCGCTGGCCAGATCAACATCCACATAATTAAAAATGTCCAAGCCGTCTTTTAACTTGGCGCTGCCGCGGCGCACGCCCTTGGCCTGAAAATGGGTTAAACCCAGCTGGCGGCTGTAAACCTCAAACACCAAATCGGCCTCGCGCCGCGGCGACTTTCTTAAAATAATGGCCTCTAAACAACTCATTACTCATTACTCACTACACCTTCATAATGCCCAAACTAATCTCCACGCCGCCTTGCGACCAGATTTTCTTTATCAGAAAACTTTGATCCGGCCGTATGCCAAAATGAATTTCTTTGGCCCTGGTCTCGACCGCCAGAGTTTTTTCCCAGCGCCCCAGCAGTTCCTGAAAATCATAACCTTGATGGATGTCGTAAAAAAGAACAATTCTATCATCGGGGGTTAAACCGGCTTCTTTGCGCATATCATTGATCTGGCGCGCCAACTCCCGCACCAGACCCTCCTCCACCAAAACCGGGCTCAAATTGGTGTCCAGCCCTATGATGCCTCTAGGCAAGCCTTTGTCTGCCAAAATCTTTTTTACGTTGAGCTCCTCGGCAACTATATCAACCACCGGTTCAATCGCGCCGTAATCGGCCGGGGAAACATTTAACAGCCCCAGGGGCTGACGGACCTTCAGGCCCGCTCGGGCCCGCTCGGCCAAGCCCAAGGCCACCAAACTGCGTGCTTGCGTCATTATTTTCTCCACCGCCGCATCTCTACCGGCAAGTTTAACGGGCCACTTAGCCAAATGTACCGAGATCGCCCTCAAATCAGAATCAATGGATACTGCACTCGGCTGGTGCTTTTCTTCCGCGTTGATCCGCGTATAAATCTGCGTCAATCCGCGAAGGTGCTGCCAAATAAATTCGGCCAGAAACGGTGTGAACGGCGCCAATAACACAGCAGTTGATTTCAAAACACCCAAAAGAGTATTTTGCGCAGACAATTTATCCGCATCCACATTGGACTTTTGGAATCGGCGGCGGCTGCGGCGAATATACCAATTGGATAAGTCCTCCACAAAATCCTCCAAGGCCCGGCTGGCAGTGGTAACGTCGTAGCTATTAAGTGATTCACTAACCATTGCGCGGACATTTTCCAGTCGCGACAAAATCCATTTGTCTAACACTCCCAGCTTGGAACTTGGAGCTTGGAGCTTGGAGCTCGATTTAACCCAATATGTTTCCAAAAACAGCAACGAGTTTATTAAGGTAGAGATAAAACGACGTTGTTTTACCTCAACATCGCGCAGGCTAAAAAATTTGTTGTCGCCCGGCCCGTTGACGCTAAAAAAATACCAGCGCAGAGTGTCAAAACCAACTTTTTCCGCCGCCAGCCACGGGTCCACCGTGTTGCCTTTGGATTTAGACATCTTCTCGCCTTTTTCATCTAGCACATGATTCAAACTGATGGCATTTTTGTAAGGCGCGCCCTGATCCAGCAATGTAGACACGGCCAGCAGCGTGTAAAACCAGCCCCGAGTTTGATCCACGGCTTCGCAAATGTAATCAGCCGGAAAAAGATTCTTGGGCAGTTTGGAACTTGGAACTTGGAACTTGGAACTTGGCGCAAATGGCCAATGCCATTGCGCCCAGGGCATCGCCCCGGAATCAAACCAAACATCTATTACCTCTTTAACCCGTTCCATTTTAGAGCTGCACCTAGGGCACTTCAAATAAATCTCATCCGCATAGGGGCGGTGCAAATCAAGATCACCTTCTTCGTCCACCGGATTATTGGGCAATTCAAATTCCTTAAACTCGGCCATGCCCAAAACATTCTTTATGTTCTTAACACTTAAGCGATAAAGATCAGCCTTAGCTTCGTCTTCAAAAACACTGCCCCACTGCGCCATAATGAACAAGGGATCCATGTGGCTGATTACCAGAATTTTTTTACCAATGTGCCGGCCGGATACGTCTTTAACAAAATCTTTTACGCGGTTGTAAACATCCAGCCACGACTCGCCCTGGGGCGGAGTTTTGGTAAAACGCTCTTTGAAAGATTTGAAGAAATTGTGGTAGTCGCTTACCGGTTGTCCGTTAAAAACGCCCATATTGATTTCCCTGAGGCGCGGGTCATAAACAACATTTTTTAGGCCCAATACTTCGGCCGCTATGGCCGCTGTTTCGCGAGCCCGCAGCAAATCCGAGGAGTAAATGGCGTCAATCTTTAGCCGGGCTGACTTTAATTTCTTGGCCGCGGCCGTTACCTGCCGGCGGCCCAATTCGGTAAGAGGATTCAAGCCCGGCTCGGGCCAGCAACTGCATACCGCCTTAACATTGGACTCGGCTTGGCCATGGCGCATCAGCACTAAAGTTGTGGCGGGATAGAACCGTTGCTTGGATAAATCACCCAGCGAGCCCGCCGCCGTCTGATTTTGACATTTCTGGCACTCCCACACCGGCAAAGGCGTACCCCAATAACGTTCCCGCGAAAAAGCCCAGTCTTTAACTTCCCGCAACCACTCGCCGAAGCGGCCCTCTTTTATGTGCTCGGGCACCCAGCCGATCCTTTTATTATTAGCAATCAACTCGTTTCTAAGCCGGCTCATTTTTATAAACCAAGTTTCCAGAGCGTAATATAAGAGGGGGCTGTGGCAGCGCCAGCAGAAAGGATATTCATGGCTGTAAGGTTGTTCCTTAAAAAGCAAATTTTGTTTCTTTAGATAAAAAAGAATGGCTTTTTCGGTCGTTAAATCTTTCTGGCCCTGGCTGATTATGCTTAACCCGCCCACCACCGGCACCGACTTTATAAAAGCACCCTGCGGGTTAACCGTGTGAAACTTAGGCAAGCCGATCTTGGCGCCCAGATCAAAATCATCCACCCCATACATAACTGCGGTATGAACTATGCCGGTGCCACTTTCGGTGTTTACAAAACCAGACTGATAAACCTTGTAAGATTTTGGAGAAGCCAGCTGCTTAATCTTAAATAGCGGCTCGTAGGCCAGTTTGGTAAGCTCGGGGGCAGACATATCTTTGACCACTTTGTAGTCAAGCCCAGCCAAAACTTTGGGCACAAGATCTTTGGCCAAAATATAGCGCTCTGTGCCGACCGCCACTTCCTGATAAACAATCTTCGGCCCCACCGCCAAGGCCACATTGCCCGGCAAAGTCCATGGCGTGGTGGTCCAAGCCAAAAGATAAGTGTTCTTTAGGCCTTTGACCTTGAACTTAACCGTAACCGCCCGATCAGTTGCCGTTTCGTAGCCTTGGGCGACTTCGTGGGAGGAAACCGGCGTACCGCAGCGCAGGCACAAGGGCACAACTTTGTAATCTTTAACCAGCAGTTTCTTATCCCAAATCTTTTTTATAACCGCCCACAAACTTTCTATGTAAGCCGGCTCGTAAGTGGCGTAGTAGTCTTTTAGATCCAGCCAAAAGCCCATGCGGCGCGTTAGTTTTTCCCACTCATCTTTGTACTGCCAAACGGACTGGCGGCACTGGCGGTTAAATTTGGCCACACCGTATTTTTCAATGTCTTTTTTGTTTTTTAGCCCCAGTTTCTTTTCAACCTCAATCTCCACCGGCAAGCCGTGAGTGTCCCAGCCGGCCCGGCGCGCCACAAACCGCCCGCGCATGGTTTGATAGCGCAGGATGATGTCTTTGAAAGCGCGCGCCAAAACATGGTGAATACCCGGCCGGGCGTTAGCCGTGGGCGGCCCCTCAAAAAAAACAAAGGGCCGCCCCTTTTTGGTGGCTTCCAAAGTTTTCTCAAAAACCTTATTCTCCTCCCAAAACTTGAGAATATCTTCCTCTTCTTTTGGCCAATCAACTTGCCGCATAATGATAAAATTAGTATATAGAGAATAACTTAATAGATGTTTTCAGCGGTTGTGGAAAAACTTGACCTCCTAAAGCGTTGAGGTATACAATTAAAGTGTAGCGCAAGCTACCCCCGCCTATGGGATATTAGGATTGTATTTATGCCTCCCGGCGAAAGCCGGGAGTGTTTTATTTAAGCCGCTTGTACTCTACCAAATCCTTAAGGGGATCCGCCGGTATAAACTTATCGGAATTGTCTCTTAGTTCCTCGCTGGCAAAATCTCTAGCACATATCGTAATAACTCTTTTCTTCTTGGTTCTTAAATACATGAGCAGATGGCAAAAATCGCTATCCCCAGACCACAAAAACATAGTGTCATAGGTGTTAATTTTCGTGAGTATATCCATAGTCATCTCGATATCAAAATTGCATTTGTTTATTCTGCCTAAAAACTTGCCTTCTGCATCAAAATTATCTATTTCTTTAATTTCTTTGGTCCGAACTCTGAAACCAGATTTCCTTGCCTTGTCTATTCTATAGATTGACTGCTGATATTTTACATTAAAAGGATGCTCCTTGGACAAATTAGGAAAATTTTTGTAGTGGCCGTAATAAAAGAATTTTTTATCAGAGCGAACCCAATCAATGACCTCGGCTATTTTAGCTATGTCTATTTCGCGTTTTAGATATTCTCTATTTTCTTGCGGCCAAAAAGATTTAGCCCAATTACGTACATTACTAAAATCAACAAAAGCAGATATTCTCCCACAATCAGAGGGATCAAACAGATAATATTGTTTCCTAAACTCATCGATATCCATTCTTATTTATTCTAACCACCTGCCACAAAAACCGCTGTTAAAAATATTTTTATAAAGCGGCCTGCCTCCAAATCGTCCTTTGGGCCGCTCAACAACGGAAGCCAAAAGACCGACGTCTCTAACACCATGCAGACCGCCGGTCTCATCGATTATTTCGGAGTGAATCGCTAAAATATCCTCCGCTGTTATATACTTCATCAGTGATTGAAATCACCTTTCAGCCAACGCTTCCAGGGCCGGGCGGTACTTCTTAATAAACTTTCTAGTCCAGTCCAGCAACTCCTTGTCCACCTTCAGCTGTTCCCGGAACGGCGCAACCAAAACACTCCTCTTTTCCTTGTTAACCTCAACGGTAACCCGATCGCCCGGCTTTAGGCCGAGCTCATTAAGAGACTCCTTGGGTATAATCACTGCCGCTGAAGAGCCGACTTTTAACACTTTTTGAGTCATAATTATTTTTTCTGTTTCTATTTCTATCTAGCTGTATTATAAGCACACCCTGCTTAATTTATCAACCAATTCGTGCCATCAAAACCAGCGTATGCTAAACTAAAACCAATGGAATCCAAAACCAACCCCGCTTCACTGCAGTTTCGCGGGGCGAACAAAAAGGCGTTTTTTAATTTGCCGCCTGAAAATGGAGGCCTACCTGGTAGAGATTGTCTTTATACTCGGTTATGAGAGGAATAAAAAAAGAGGTGTGCAGATTTTTTTAACATACACACCTCTCGCCGGCATTTGCCCTGATTTTATCTGGCCTCGATGACTGTTCGTAGCTCTTGAAGTTTCTGTCTGGAGCTGCCGATTTCCTCGAGCTCGACTCCCGCTCCCTTGAGATGGTACTCAATCGCTTGAATATCACGCTCGATTGGATATGGTTCTTCAAGCGTCTCACGATCAATGGGATTGTCCGGATCATCCATGATCACGGTTTTGGGCCCAACCATGCTCGCTATCCGCTCAAACTGAGTGCGACGCGGAATTTGCGAGACACGCTCAAGTTCCTCGAGCAAGAACTTGGCGGAAGAAAGATGCCCAGCACACACGAGAGTCTTGATCTCGGTCTCACTGGTCCCAATGTCAGCGAGCGTCGCGTCAGCAGTCGCCAGATTCTCCTCGATCTTCTTCACAAAGACAAGGGGGTCACCTGGAATACACTCCCGAAGCCCTGGCCTGTATAAACGAATATTGGGATTGGTGGGATAGGTTAAGTAAAACCACCCCTCTCCCGGCGTCTTGAGTTCGTTCAACAAATTTGTCGCTCTGGTGATGTAGGCGCTCCGCTCGATTTCGTCCAAATCGGATTCGGTGATGTTAAAGTCGCTTAACGCCAACCCCGCTTTATCCAGAGATTCCTTGATTTCTCCTCGGGCGAAAGAGCAGGAATCAATTTCCCCCTTCTCGGCACTTCGTTTGAGATAATCAATGTGACGAACCACCTCACGTCGCCGAGCAAGACGGAGCAACTCGGCACACTCTTCCTCACTGGTCCTCAAGTCCTCATAGGAAAACCCGTAATGCTCTGGCGAGAGAAGCCTGGCAAGTTCTTCCTCGAACTCATCGGGGTCTTCGTGCCAATCTGAAGTACCCGTAGCCCAGGCTCTGAACCGATCGACAGAGCTCTCCCATACCCGACGGGAATATTCTCTGCTAAGCGACTCGAGCTCTGCCGCGCTTGTACCAACTTCTTCGAGAGCAAAGCCCGCATCTTCTGCAAGTCTGATAATATCATAGTCCAGAGGACTTCGTTCAAGCTTCCGAGAAATCTCAAGCAGGAGCCGCGCAGAAGTCTTATGGGCCTCACCGTTTCTAAAACCGATTACTTCTTCTCTCATAGTGCCAATTTGCTTGTACAAGAAACCGGCCTCAAGAGCTTCGTTGATATCGCTTATATAACCAGCTATCCCCGAGTATTCGCCTGGATGTAAGTAGATCTTTTTACCGAGACGATTTACCCAGAAGCCCATCCTCAAAACTTCCACCGCTTCCCGAGCCCTTTTTAGCTTTGACTTCGGAGAATCATAGCTGTCGATTCCCTGCCTCATCTTGTGTAGATACCAAGTGAGTTTGAGCACCAACCAGCGTATGCGTACGCGCCGGAACCATGCTATTCGGGGAAGAATGAATGGCAGCATAAATGCCGTCACTACACCGACGATGACCAATAGTAGTTCTGTGCTCATTGCTGAGCCTCCTTTCTTTTGTGGTGTGGTTTGAAAAGAACATTCTTTGCCGACTGTAACTAAACTAAAGTCAAGCATACTGGTTTTTGTTTGTCAACTAGGGTGAGCGTGTATTACACTTAAACCAATGGAATCCAAAACCAACCCCACTTCACTGCAGTTTCGCGGGGCGAACAAAAAGGCGTTTTTTAATTATGAGATCCTGGAAAAATTCCAGGCCGGCTTAAAGTTGCTCGGGTTGGAGGTAAAATCGGTTCAAAACAACCGCTACAGCCTGCAGGGCGCCTATGTTTCCGTGCGCGGCGGCGAGGCTTGGCTGATAAACGCCGACATCGCGCCCTACCAACCCAAGAATATCCGCTTTGCCTACGATCCCTTGCGCCCGAGAAAATTACTGCTGACCAAAAAAGAGCTAAAATACCTGCAGGGCAAAAACCAAGAGAAGGGCTTGACCATCGTACCCTTGAGAGTTTATAATACCCGAGGCCAGATAAAACTGGAAATTGCTCTGGTCAAAGGCAAGTCCAAAGCCGACAAACGGGAGGTTCTTAAAAAAAGATCCTCCGAGAGAGAAATTCGACAAGAGCTAAGAAGCAAAACATAGCAATAAAAGCCTGCCTTACGATTCAAGATTCAAGATTCGAGATTCATGATTCTGGGGATGCCCGGATTCGCCAAGAAGCACATTTACAAAGGATTCGAGATGAGGTTGGCCACAAACTCATTAAACTGGCCAAAAAAATAAGCGTCAAAAACTTATTTAACGCCCAACCGGCGTTTGCTGTAGCTTAAACTATTAGGTTATAGCCATCGCACTGTTTCGGCCCGACGGGACAGAGGCGGTGTCAACCCTTTCGGGCTTTGGCTGGCGGGCAAGGCAATCTCGCCGACCGAGAAAATTTGCCGCGTCCCAGCCCCTTCTGTTGCTCTTTAAGGGCTGGGTCAAATTAGAGCAACTAATCTTCGTAAAAATCCGTGTAAAGCGCTTTTTGCACGCGGGTTCAACTCCCGCCATCTCCACTCAAGAACTTTGCTTTTAAAAGCAAAGTTTAGTAATTTAGTAACTAGTAATTGAGTAATTTTAAAATTCAACGAGTTTCCCTAATTACTTAATTACCCAATTCCTTAATTACTGAAAGAATCTTGCGCGTCAACAGAGAAATTCGTGCCGACAAGTTAATTGTCATAGACGAAACCGGAAAAAATCTGGGTGTTTTGAGCCGCGACGAGGCCTTTAGAATCACCCAGGAAAAAGGGTTGGATTTGGTAGAGGTTAATCCGGTAGCCGATCCGCCGGTGGCCAAAATGGTGGATTACGGCAAGTTTGAATACCAACAGCGCAAATCCGAACGCAAAGTCAAAGTCAGCAAAAAAAGGCAGGAATTAAAAAACATTAAAATCGGGCTAAAAACCTCGCGACACGATTTAGAGGTAAAAGCGGGCCAGGCCGGAAAATTTTTAAGCAAGGGCCACAAGGTGCGGCTGGAGATATTTTTAAAAGGCCGCGAGAAAGCTCACCGCGATTTGGCCAGAACAAAATTGCTGGAATTTGAAAAAATGGTGCCGACAGACCACAAACCGGAAAGCGGTGTAATGAGCTCGCCCTCGGGCTGGGCGGTTATAATCATAAAAGACCAACCTTGAAGCGTGAATCTTGTACCGTGTATCTTGTATCTTGGATCTTGGATCGCGGAGATGAATCCGGTTTCAGATCCAGGATATAAGATACAAGATCCAAGATGTGAGATGTGAGACCCTATGACCAGTAAAACCAACAAATCCATGGCCAAAAGATTCCGCGTTACCAAGCGCGGAAAGGTTTTGCATAGAGGCCCGCACCAAAATCACTTTCGGGCCAAAAAATCAGGCAACAGAATCAGGAAAATCCGAAAGGAAACATCAATGGCTAAACCAGCAGTCAGAAATATTTTAAACAAAATGCCGTTCAACTAGTAACGAATGTACGAATAAATTATTCGTATATTCGGAGAAATTCGTAATTTCGTTACCATTTATGCCCCGAGTCAAACGAGGAAAAATCG
>CAZGLK010000013.1:10546-13474 GCA_964526375.1 uncultured Candidatus Saccharibacteria bacterium
AAGAACTTGCTAAAACACGCCGAGGGTTTTAAGTGGGCCCGCAAATCGCATTACCGCGCCGCCAAAGAGGCCTTACTGCACGCTTGGACCAAGTCTTATTACGACCGCAAAAAGAAAAAGGGTAATTTTAGGCGGCTGTGGCAGGTGCAGATCGGCGCGGCCAGCCGAGGGCATGGTTTTTCTTACAGCCAATTCATAAACGGATTAAAAAAGGCCCACATTGAACTGGACCGTAAAATTCTGGCCGACATCGCCCAAAACCATCCCGAGGTGTTTGCCAAGATTGTGGAAACGATCAAATAGAAAACTCTTTGAGATCTACCCGCTGATCTCTAATCCCAACTCCTTCGCCGCGAAGGAGTTGGGCTTTTTTAGCCAGGCCGCCGCGGTTGTAACCGCCGAGGCGACCGTCTGATCTGACTACCCGATAGCAGGGCACAGATGGATCAAAATTGCGCGACAGCGCCATGGCCACCGCACGAGAAGCTCGGGGCGCACCCAAAGCGATGGCGATTGATTTATAGGTGGCAACCCGGCCGCGAGGTATTTTACTTACCTCTCGGTGAACTTTTTGAGAGAAATTCATGGGCTTTTTTAAGTACATCTTTTGAGGTTTTGTAAGTTATTGTCTCATAAGCCTCGGCGAAGGGCAGCCACTTATAGGCTTTGTGTTCCCAAGAGATTTTAACCCTGGCTCGGGCGGTCCGCGCCAAAAAATAAGCCACAAACTTTAAACTTCTGATTCCATCTTTGTAATTAACAAAATACCGAACGGTCTCTTTGAAATCGGGCACCAGTTCAATTTTAGACAAACCGGCCTCCTCTTTAACCTCACGCCTCACGGCATCTTCCGTTTTCTCGCCTTTTTCAATATGACCCTTGGGAAAATCCCAATGGCCATCAAGAATCGGCGGATTTCTGGTTATCTTGCCTTGGGGTTGGTGCTGTAACAACAAATACTTTCTGCCTTGAGAAGTATTCCTGAACACCACCGCTCCGGCCGATCGTTCAACGGGCATAATATTATCAAGTTCCAGAGATTTTGGCCATTTATATTCACTCGCTTTCGCGCAGAGTAACCTTTACTTTTGCATTCAGCCCTTGAGCCATTTTATGAAGAAGGTTGAGAGTGGGATTGTATTCTCCAGATTCAAATCGCGAAACCGCGGATTGTTTAGTGCCGATACGACGGGCCAAATCCTTTTGAGTGAACCCCTCTGCAATTCTTCTTTTTATAAAAAGCGCCGCTATCTCAAACTCGGGCCCTAGTGCATTATAGGACTGCCTAACAGCTTTATTTCTTAGAAGTTGTATTTTCAATTGAGTATAAGTTTTCATATATACAAAGAGTTGCAAAAAGATCGCGGCTAAAAATTGTCATTCTGAGCGTAGCGAAGAATCTCTGTCTAGTAAGTCCCGAAAATTGGGATTCACGCTTTTAATCAAATCAACTTTCTTCTTTCTAACCCAGCCTTTGATTTTCTTTTCTGCGGCGATAGCTTCTTGGGGCGTTGGAAAAACCTCATAGAAAACCAATTTATTAACATTATACTTTGAAGTAAAGCCCGGAATGAGTTTATTTCTGTGCTGGTACATTCGTTCTTCTAAGTCACTGGTAACACCGGTGTACAAAACAGTATTCAGTTTATTTGTAGCGATGTAGACATAATACTGCTTTGGCATATTAAATTCTGGATTACCGCGAATTACGAAACAGCCAGTTTCGTCATCCTGAGCGGAGCGTAGCGAAGGATCTCTGGCGTATGCCAGAAACTCGACATTCGCGGGAGATTCTTCGGTCGCTTCGCTCTCTCAGAATGACAAATTGAAGATTTTCGTAATTCATAGTAGATTAACAAGATCCTTCATCTGCTTTGGCGGACTCAGGATGACAAAGGAGATGTTATTTCTTCAAAAACCCCAGCATTTTTTCCAATGGCCAAGTGTTGATGATATCGGACTTAGCCGCCCATCCGCGTCGCGCAGGCTCAACCAAGTGGACTCGCCCGCGCTCTTTAAAACCCCTCGGTTTTAATATTTCCGCCACGGGAAAACATATGTTTTCCCGACCCCTTTCCACCGCGGCTGGGAAGTTACCTGCCCTTTAGAAAGGATAACATTCTATCTAGAGGGTACGCATTGATTACATCGCTCTTTTTGGCCCAGCCGCGGCGGGCTTGAGCAATACCTAACTCCAAGTATTGAAAGTGCTGGGTGGAATGAGCGTCGGAATCAATGGCCAGTTTTACGCCCGCCTCCACCGCTTTTCTGATATATTCGTCTTTTAAGTCCAGCCGATCGGGGAAAGCATCTATCTCCAAAGCCGTCCTTGTTTTCTTAGCCACTTTAATAATTTCATCCATATCAACTTCATAAGCCGGTCGGCGGTTTATGATTCGGCCGGTGGGATGGAACAAAATATCAATATGGGGGCTGGAGATGGCTGTTATAATCCGTTGGGTCTGTTCAGAGCGCGAAAGATTAAAGTGGCTATGCACCGCCGCGCCAACCACATCCAGTTTAGCCAAAACCTTATCGTCTATGTCCAACAAGCCGTCCTTGAGGATATTTACCTCGGCGCCCTTGAGAACCTGGAACTTAGAACCTGGAACTTGGAACTTGCGATTGATTTTATCAATCGCGGCCATTTGGCGCAACAGTTTTTTCTCATCGGCACCGCCGGTCATAGCCAAAGATTTGGTATGATCGGTGATGACAATATATTCCAAGCCCGCTTTTTGGGCGGCTTCGGCCATTTCTTCAATGGAATCCTCGCCGTCGGTCCAGTTGGTCTGCACCTGCAGATCGCCCTTCAACGAACCATATTCAATCAGTTTTGGTAAACCAGGAAGTTTACCCTGAGCTTGTCGAAGGGCCGCCTCAATCTCCCCGCTTGCAGTTCTCATCTCCGGAGGAATAAAATCCATG
>CAZGLK010000013.1:13484-18369 GCA_964526375.1 uncultured Candidatus Saccharibacteria bacterium
AAAACCTTATAAATCTCCTCCTCTGTCTTCCCCGCTACCATTTTCTCCTTCTGCGTAAGTCCGCGTCTAGGTCCGCGTAAGTCCGCGCTCTTAAAGAGGCCGTATTCATTCAACTTATAGCCGCGCTTGACGGCAATCTTGCGCAATTCCACATTATGATTTTTGTCTCCGGTAAAATACTGCAGGGCTGCCCCGAAACTCTCCGGCGGCACCACCCGCAAATCTATCTCCAAACCATCTTTTAATTTAACGGAACTTTTAGTTGGCCCGTGAGCCACCACTCGCTCTACCTCCGGCATAGAAACAAAATCTTTCATAACCGCTTCTGGTTTTTTAGAGATTATCAAAATATCAACATCACCTATGGTCTCCTGCATTCTGCGGACTGATCCGGCTACCACAACTTTTTCGGTGTGGGGATGTTCGTCCAGCCGGCGAACAATCTCGCGAATCGCGGGCAAAACAAAACCCAAAACGTATCGGCCGCGGTGTTTTTTTACAAATTCAATGCCCCGCAAAATTTTTTCCTCCGATTTCTCGCCAAAACCCTCCAATCCGCTGATTTTGCCGCTCTTGGCCGCCTTCTCCAGCTGGCCCAGATTCTTAATTCCTAATTCCTTGTACAATTTATAAACCGCTTTTGGGCCAATACCCTCAACCGAGGTCAGCTCGTCAATATGCACCGGAATTTTTTTCTTCAATGATTCATAATCCTTAACGCGTCGGGTTTTGATGTATTCCTCAATCCGCTCGGCCATACCACGCCCGACGCCGGGAACATCTTCCAGAGCTTTCAAACCGCCTTTTTTGTAAAGCTCGCGCAGATCCTCGGGAGAATTTTCAATATCCTGCGCCGCGCGCTCAAAAGCGCGCGGCTTAAAAGCCACCCCCTGCATCTCCAACATCACCCCCATTTCCCTAAAAATTTTGGCGATATCTTGGTTGATCATCCTGCTAAGATATTACCAATTCCCCGGCCAAATAAAAATGCCCCCGCGTCAGACGCGGGGGCATTATGTTTCGGGTAACTCATGTGCCAAGCTTAGCTTGGCACATCTTTAGTTAAGAAAGCATTACCTCCTGCTATAATTTTTTACACTCTAGCCATCCACTTTTTGCTAATGATCACGCCAGGCGCGCGATCGCCTGCTGCCTCACGCCTCTTAATCTCCTCTATGACCGAAGTAATCAGATCCCTTTTCCATTCGCTGAAAGGATGGTCAGTGACCATTGATACCTCCGAACATTTCTTAACATGTTCCTCGTAGACCTCCCGACTTATCCTCTCTCTACGACAGTAAGGGCACCGGTTACAACACGGCACCATATGAACAATGCCGGGGCGGGCGTGGCAATCACAATCACATTCGTCCCATAACTTAACTGACATTCAATCCACCTCCTCATCATTTAGGTTTTAAAATATTAAGGAACAATCTCTTGAACATTAAATGTCCGACACTCGGTGTTGAACAAAGAACTGATTGTACCGTGGACAAAATCTACATCGCCAAGGCGTTTTTAAGTTCCTTCATATCCAACTCCAATTTTTCAATGCGCCGTTTGTGGTCGGCTAAAATAAGGTTCTCCATGCGATCAAAACGTTTGTCTACCGCGTCAAAACGTTTATTCATATCCGACCTCAAGCTGTTAACGTCAAACTTTGTTTCAGCAAAGCCCTTTGAAACCATTATAGCCAAGCCATCAATTGTTACTTTTTTGATCATTGTCCAAGAATATACCTTCTTGCCTGCAAAATCAATCCGCAGAAAGCAAGGGTAGGCATAGCTAAACCCTAGACTGCCGCCGTTCGGGCATAACGCGCTCGCCGGGCAAGCGGCGCGGAACAAGATGCCGTCTTAAACCCAACAACACCAAAGACGCCGCGAAAGAAAGTACGCTTGCGGCCACAAGCAAAACTTCAAAACCAAAGCGATCCACAATATAGCCGCCCAAGGCGGCCGCGCCGGCCGCGGCCAGCCCCACCGAAAACACGCTTTCCAAGCTCCACTCAAAACTTATTCTCCATTTGTCTACATGCCGCGTAAAAATGCCGTACCAAGCCGGCACGGCCCAGGCCATTACAAAGCCGTAGGCGGCCTGAATTACATACAAATGCCACGGCTCTTTGGCAAACAAATAGGCAATGGGCACAAAACTGCTTAAAAAGAATCCAAAAAACATGGCCCAAAAATCATCGCGCTCGCCGTCGGTTTTGTCCAAAAAACGGGCAATGGGCAGTTGAACCAAAGATTTGGTTAGCCAATAAACGGCCGTGGCAAAACCCACCACCTCGGCCGCGCCGCGGCTGATGTTGTCTACAATAAAAATGGCAAAAACCGGGCCAAAAGAAGCAAAGGCCGAGTTGTAAAAAAAGTCGGCTATAACTAATGTGCGCACCACCTTGTTGATATCCTTAAACATAGTTCGATTATAACAAAAAACCCGCTTTGACAAAAGCAGGTTTGCCTAATTACTTAGTTACTTAATTACCGGCATCTGCGATAACCCAAAACCGCTCGCAATATCATCCCCCAAAGGCAAAATGTCGCGGGCCAGACTCTGCAGCGAAACACGAGTGCTGGTGGCTACGCCATCCCACAGCTTGGCGGCCAAGCCCGAAACATGGGGCGTGGCCATGGATGTACCAGAAAGATACCTATAGGTGCCGTCGTACCAGGTGGACTCAACATTAACACCCGGCGCGCCAAACTCAACCTCCCGCGCCTCAACAATATAATCGCCGTCGTTAACCCCACGGCTGGACCAATCGGGTATAGTTTCGTCTTGAGCTATGGCGCCAACAGCCACCACTTCGGGGTAAGCCGCCGGCCAATCTATGGTGCCTTTTAGCGGCCCGTCATTGCCGGCCGCGGCTACAACCAAAACATTTTTTTGGTAAGCCTCTTGAATGGCATCGCGCAGAATAAAACTTTCGGCATTGCCGCCCAAGCTAACAGAAACAACTTCGGCTCCACTCTGAACGGCATAATCTAACCCAGCCGCCACATCATCAGCCCAACAGGTGCCGTCGTTGCGGCAAACTTTATAAACAAGCAAATTGGCCTCGCTGGCCACACCCCAAATTCCCAAACTATCAGCGCCGCCATCGGCAGCAATTGTGCCGGCTACATGAGTGCCATGGCCCTGCTGATCCTGACAGGCCGAACGGGGCGTCGCGCCGCGAGTAAAATCTTTGCAATCTTTAATGCGCCCCGCCAAATCCAGGTGCTTGATATTAGCGCCGGTATCCAAAACAGCCACATTCACGCCCTTGCCGCCGTTGGTGGAAACTATGGTTTCGTCGCCGTAAACTTTTTTGATTCCCCAAGGCACGGCATTTTCGGGTTTAGCCGTGCGCTGCTGCGGCTTGGGCACGCGGGCCGATTCCTTCAAAACATCTTTGTCTTGCTGGGTCAGTTTGTCGGCGGGCAGAATCAAACCCGCCGTTTCCACCGCGCCGGATTCCACCGGCAAAGCAGTAACTTTATACAGCGGCACCTCGCTTACATCCACTTTGAATATTCTCTGGAGCGTCCAGACTTCACCGCTGGTCAAGTCGGCGGTAAATCCGTTTTTAAATTCATGCTGAACGCCAAACAAAGTTTTGACAAGATAATTTTGAGAAGCAACAAAATAACGGCCGTCAAAGGACCCTTTGGCGTGAGCGCTTAACCCGATTAGCAGAAAAGAGAGAAGAAAAGCCCCAAAAACGGCAAAAAACCTAGATTGTGGTTTTTTATACATTAGCTTTAATTGTAGGTCAATTATACACCCCCGCCAGAGCCCAAGTCAACCGGCCTTATGCACAACACTTGACAGCCCAGCTTGAGCAATGCTACATTGGCTGAAAGTTCTTTAAATCGGGCTTAAAAAGCCTAGAAGACACCAGCCAATCAATTAGGAGGTTTCCCATGGAATCAGTAACCGAAACCCAGGAATCGTACCAGCCGACGCAGACAGAAACCAGGTGGGCCGGCACAAAATCCGTGCCCACCCGTCGCGTGTTCTGGACCAGCATCGTCGCACTGGTTGGTATAACGCTGGTCGCTTGGGCATTCCTCCACAACACTGATGACACTAGGCGCATTTCTATTCCCATCGCCGAAGAAGTCGTTAGTGTTAAGAGTATATCTCTCGTGGCCGATTTCCAAGCAGGGGGCAACGGCCAAGCTTTTTTTGATGCCGAGTACAAAACACTGCTCATCGGGAAGAGCGGCCAGCATAGGATTTTAATGGTTGGCATCACCAAGAGTGGCGTCAGTTATTCTTATGAAGAAACATTGGTGGGAGTTTCTTCCTTTCAAGAAATAAAGGAGATAAACGATTTCCACCCCATATGGGCAACATCGGCTGAAGCAGTAATGGGGCGTGACTGGTGGTGGACGATATTCATCAACGCAGTCGCTGTGATATTTTTTGGGTTTCTATCCCTGTCTGTCTACAAGGTCTTTTCATAATCCTAACCCCAACTGTCCCAACCCAGCGGATTCAACCCCGCTGGTTTTTTATTGTTTCGTCCGCAGAATGCGGTTACGAAACAATACCCTGAGCGAGCCTTCGACGAGGCTCAGGCCGAGATGGAGCGAGTCGAAGGGTTTTCCTTATGTCCGGATACCGCACTGCTTAATAATTAGGAACGACTTGCTATTGTTTCCTCCCATCAGACGATCGTCAGGGGGAAGGAAACAATAGTTATAAACCAATCCAAGCAACGCGAATTCGCCTGAATGACCAGAGAAATTGAACATATTCGTGGCATTCGGATACACCTGTCTACCGGCAGGCAGGTTCGTGTATTAGGATCGCGTTGCTAAAATAAACTCTCCTGCGGGTTTGGCTGGTGGGAAGAAGGCAAATTAATTTTTTTTAAATCCTCAATCGC
>CAZGLK010000014.1:0-18200 GCA_964526375.1 uncultured Candidatus Saccharibacteria bacterium
TTTTCTTCTCCTTCTCCACCTCGTCAAAAAACAACCTCACCACCCCCGCGCCGTGAAGAACGGCTTGTTTGGAGAGGAGAGACCAGTAGTCGGTGAGGATTAGTGCACCTCTATCCTCAATAGAATAATGAAGCTCCTCGTCCCCAAAGTTTTTCTCTATCTTTACTAACCTATACTGTACACCAGTTTCATCCACCCCATATCCAAAACGATAATTCTTCCCATCAACTGACTCCACAGACTCTCTTACTATCTTGGGCCTAACATATTCTTTCGAGAGCACTGTATCTTTACTAAAAAAATTGCTATTAGAGTATCCAGCCACTATATCAAAATAGCCAGCGAGAGATCCTAAAATAATCGGCTGCTGACCGCCTAGATTCGAGATCATATCCAAATTCGCCCTATCAAACCTCCTCGTCCAATCTTCATAGGGACTTCCTTCACCAAAGAAAGGCGGATGCGGATCATCACGAGTGTGATCAGGCACAGTTGCATCTTCAATCAAATGCAAAGCATGCCCCAAACCAAGCAGGCCTCTGCTTTTGTCTCCCCAAGCATACTCGTAGATAGATCGTTCCCAAGAATAATCAGTGGAGCCGTCAAACGGCTTAACCACGGCGGCCAGCAATGTCATTTTGAGATCCAGTTTTGCCTGCGCTTTGTGATCTTGCGCCCATTCTTTGGAACTCTGCCACCGCCCGAGATAATTTACGCCACGATTATAAATTGGATCATAAAAATGACGCATCCATCGGCCGAATGCGTCTTCGTCTATACTGCCTTGAACAACTAACTCCTTCTCTGAGTTGTTGAGTTTTGAGTTGGGGAAGCTAAGATTGTAGAAATCAACTATTTCATCTGTTAAGGCTGGATGAGTTGTTTTTTCGGAATAAGCAAAGACAAAACTTGGTGGTAATAATACCACCAACAAGAAACACAAGATAATAGACCTCACAATTCTGTTATCTTCCATTTACCGCTCGCTTCACTCTTATGCATAACCAATTCTGACTCAACTACATTATCCTCACCAATTAGACTAAAGAAAGCAGTATCGTCTTTAAGAGTCAACTCCGTTCTCTCCAAATCCCTCACCATCTCTCCCAAAAGATTGCGCTCTTTGATTTTTGAAAGGTCCTCGCGCCATTCTTCTTGCTTGTCAATAATAAAATACTTGGCGGCTAAATCGGTGTCGCCTTTTTTAAGGGCGTCTATGAATAACTGCAGAGTCTCTTCGGGCGTGGCGCCGCCGTAGGCGTCGTTTTTGTATTTTTCTTCCATCTCCTTCAACAATTTTTCCTGCCGCCTTAAGGCGCGGGCTTCGGGATCCAGAGGATTGTAGACCAAAATAAAAAAGAGGCCGACAGCGGCCACCACAAAAAATACAGCCAACCCGACCTTCTTGCTGATCTTAGGAAAACTTGCAGACATACACATTTATCATATCACTTCGCATTATCACCCACAAAACAACTTATAGTGCACTTATCCACACCCTCCCTTTCTCTACTATTCTTTAAAGAATGGTAGAGAAAGGAAATATCTTAAGAATCTACTTCTCCTTCTTCATCAATAAATTGAAAAGTAAGAAATGCAACGGATACTTCTTTCTCAACCAGCCAAACGAGTAAGCGATATCGCCTTCGGCTGAATCCGACTTTTTAAACCTCTGTTTTAGTACAGCTTCAAACCGGGCAATGGCATTCTCGTAACCGCCGAAGCCCGACATTAGCCAGCGATGTACGCTGGCTATAGTAGCGTGACTGGTTTTTATCTCAACCGCAATCTCATCGTAACCTTTGCCTGCCAACAACTCCTTAGCTATAAAGATCCGCCTGGCCAACATAACAGCTTCGGACTCACTAAGTAAGTCCTTGAAAAAGCTTTTTATTTCGTCGCGAGAATGCAACCCGGCTATGCTAGTCCACAACAAATCTAAATAGCGCATACGAACCTTAAAATCCATTTTCCGAGGATTAGCTCTAGCCATGTCGTTATTCTACCATTCTTTAAAGAATAGTAGAATAGTTTCTTTTTACCCAACTCACACTTGTGTCCCACTTGTCCCACCACCCTATTTCTACAACCCCACAACACATACGATACATTTGCCTACAACATATCTACGTAAGGGCCACGACCTAGCGGCCGAGGGCGGAGAGGACAATGTTTATGGTTTTTAGAATTATGCCGATGTCGAAAACAAGCGAGCGGTATTTGAGGTAGTAAAAGTCGTAGGCCAGTTTTTCTTTGGTATCTTCCACCGAAGAGCCGTAGGTGTAGTTTATCTGCGCCCAGCCGGTCAGGCCCGGTTTAACCAAATAGCGTTGGTCGTAAAAAGGTATCTGCTCCAGCAAGAATTGATGGAACTCGGGCCGCTCGGCCCGCGGCCCCACAAACGACATTTCCCCTCTTAATATATTCCACAACTGCGGCAATTCGTCCAAACGGATTTTCCTTAAAAATCGCCCTATACGAGTGATCCGCTTGTCGTTCTGGGCTGTCCATTGAACCCCACCGGCCTCGGCGTTGAGAATCATGGTTCTAAACTTAACCAAGGTAAACAATCGGCCTTTCCGCCCCAGCCTAACTTGCTTGTAAAAAACAGAGCCTTGCCCAGCCAATCTTATTAAGCCAGCAATAAAAATACCCACAACAAAAGCAAATGGCAGCAAAACCAAACTGATTAAAAAATCAAAAGCCCTCTTGGAAATATCATAAAAAGCCCGCCGGCCCGAAGCAAAATTATTCAAAAACCAAAGCTGGTTGATTTTGGCCAAATCCACTTTGCGCCAGACCCTCTCGCTGAATTTATCCAGAGTGGTAACCTCAACATTATCAACAAAATCATACAAAGAGGTTACCAACGACTCCCTTTGCAAAAATCTGTCGTCGATTATTAAAGCTCGAACGCCTTGAGTATTAATTAAATCCGCCGCGTCCACTTTGGAGTGGGAGCTTAAAAGCTTAAAACCTGCATCGGTATCACTGCCAGGAATCGCCGTGCCAACCACAAAATCCACCCGATAACCTATCTGGGGATTTTGATTGAGTTTCAAAGCCAAATGTACGGCTGATTCGTCGCCCGCAATTATAGCCGTTCTCACCAAGAACTTTCTTTTGAGAAGGCTGTTTATTTGGCTTCTCCAGAGAACAAAAAGAATCGCAAAGATCGCGAAATATATGAACAGGTTTCTTTTGGGCGCCACTTCGACCAAAGCGGCAAAATAAAAGAAAAGAACAGCCGCCAGAAAATTCACCGCCAGGGCCCTGGCCAAACCGCTGTAAAACTCCAGAGTGTTTTTGGCCGAGGTGATTTCGTAAAGATTGTGAATGTAAAAAATAACCAGCCAAACAAATATCAAAGGCGTGAAAGCCCGCACATGCACCAAAAAAAGCTGCCAGGTGGTGTAGTTGGCGCTGGTTGAAGCAGAGATGCCGCCGTATCTTAAATAGACAGTAAAAAAGAGAGCCGCGTACAACAATACCACGTCCCCAATAAGAATTATCGTCTTTTTAGCTTGGGCCGACATTTCAGGAAAGATACAAACGTTTTAGTTCGGCAATGCCGCGTTCAAACTTAACCCGCGGCTGCCAGCCCAGCAAATCTTTGGCCAAAGTTATATCGGCCAAGGTCCGGCGCGGTTCTACCCGCGGCTCAACAAACACGCTGGGGCCGCCGATGAGACTGGCCACTTTGTTAACACTCTGATCGCTTCCGCCGCCGATGTTTATAACTTCGCCCCGCCCAACTTTTCGCGACTTCATGGCCAGAATGTTGGCCCGAACCACATCGTAAACATGCGTAAAGTCGCGCGATTGATTACCGTCGGGCACAACAGTAAGCGACTGGCCAAGCCGGCGCTGTTTTAGAAAACGGCCGACCACCAGCGCATAAGCGCCATCGTCGCTAAAGCGCGGACCGTAAACATTAAAGTAGCGCAATGAAACCGTCTCCAGTTTATAAATCTGGCTGAACAGGCGACATTGCAACTCGCCGATGTATTTTTGCAAACCGTAGGGACTAACGGGATTAGCTGGGAAATTTTCTTTAAGGGGAAATTTGTTTTGATCGCCGTAGGCCGAGGAAGAAGCGGCATAAACAACTCGTTTAACTCCGGCATCTCTAGCCGCGATCAAAACATTAAGCGTCCCAGTGACATTAACGTCGTGGGTGGTTTTTGGGTCCTGAATGGACGGCTGAACGCGCGGCAAAGCAGCCAAGTGAAAAACATAAACCGCGCCCGCGAACACGGGTTTGATTTTTGGCAGCTGGCGGATATCGGCTTTGTGAAAAACAGCCTTGGGGTTTATGTTTTCTTTTTTTCCGGCAGACAGATTGTCTATAACATGAACCTCAAAACCCTCTTTTGCTAAAGCGTCGGTAAGATGCGAGCCGATAAACCCCGCCCCGCCGGTGACAACAACTTTTGTTTTTGCGGACATCAATGGATATAACCAATTTATACGGCCCAATGTAACCTAAAGCCCCGCGTCAAACGCGGGGCTTTCAGACATACCTATATATAAATCACCTCTTCAACAAAGCGTCTATTTGGGCCTGAATGGTTTTTATCTGATCCTCTATCTGCTTGGTCATCACATCCACCGCGCTAGCCGTAGGCGGAGACATTGGCGCGGCCGATGAGGGCGATTCCGGCATTACGGACTCTTCGGCTTCGCCGCCCAACAACTCATTCAACTTAGCCCGTGTAGCCGGCCCAACCCGCCCATACCCGACATTACCCGGACCGGCAATCCCGTATTTTACCTGGAACTTCTGAACCGCGGCTCGGGTGGCCGGGCCAAAGTAAGTAGTTTCCCGCCCGGACGAACCCACTCCGCTGGCCGCGATCATAGTATCGGGATCCGAATTTAAGGCCTGCTGGAGCATTTTAACTTCGTTGTTGCGGGAACCCAACGACAAAGCCACAGAGAACTCACCCGATACCGGCACTGCTGATGGAGTAGACACTGACGCACCTCCGCTCAAAGCCTGAATCTGCTGTTGAATGGCCTGAATCTGGGACTGGATTTGAGTTGTTGTTTGAGCCTGAACCGATGGAGCCGGCGATTGAGCCATTGTACCAGATTCACCCAGCACCTCATTTATTTTAGCCAGGGTCGCCGGCCCAACTCGGCCCACTTGCGGCAAACCATATTTAGCCTGGAACCTCTTTACGGCCACGGTTGTTTTGGGGCCATAGAAACCGCTAACTATCCCTTCGGGATAAATTTCAGGGTCTTGAGCCAGCAGTTCCTGCAGTGTCATAACTTCGTCGCTACGAGCACCCGGGTTAAGCTGGGACATTAAAACCGGCGCAGCGCTAACCACTGGCGTTGGAACCGGCGCCGGAGTTGACACAACTGGCGCGGCAGAAGGAGTGGGGGTTGTAACAACCGGGCTTGTTGCCGGAGTTGAAGCGGTGGTAGTAGTAGTTGTACTCGGTGTTGCCGACGAAGCAGTTGAGGTTGTGGTAGTCGGGGAAGCAGATGCGGTTGTTGTGGTACTGGGCGTGGAGGATGTTGTTGCAGTTGTAGTTGTAGTTGTCGTAGTAGAAGAACCACCACTAGTAGAACCCGCTGCCGCACAAACAGCAACTGTAGGAGTCACACTAACAGTTTCCGTAGCCAAGCCCTGCCCCAAAGAAATAGTCAGCACCGAAGAGGAACTACCGCAATCAAAACTAGCCGTGGCCTGGCCCTTGTTATAGGAAAAGGTTTTTCGGCCCGCTGAAGTAAGGTCAATAACCGAACCAGCCGCCAAAGTTATGGCCAAAGTGGTATCATCCGCAACCACCAAAGTCTCCACCTTGCCTGCCACAACAGTCATGTCTATGGTTTCACCTCCAACCAACGTTCTTACGGTAGCCCCGCTGTTTAAGGACACATCATCAAAAGCCGCCTTCGCCGGCATCAAAATCAAAGGCAAGAGAAACAATGCCGCTAATGTATATGAAATGAATTTCATAAACCATTTTAAGGAAAACTAATTAATTTTAAGTGAACTGTTATCCCTTGCCTACCGTGGGCAAGCCACAACCTCCGAAGTCAAAGTCACACCGGTACCAATCGCCCCAGCCACCGAGGAGGCACTTACGGCCACACAGTTATAGCCATCCACCGATTTAAGTATAATCTGCCCGCCACCCGCGCCAGGGTTGGTCACATACAAAGTGCCCGTGGCGTTATAGGTACTGCCTAAACCGGAAATGGTCAGAGTGGGATCGTTGGCTAGGGTGTTAGCCACATCGGCATCAGGAATAGTAGTAGTACCAAGAGCTATTCTCCCCGACACGGCATCAACAACCGACGAGGAAGCTATTTCAATTCCAGTTCTTATGGTTGAAGTGGCCGTTGAAGAAGTAGCCGTAAGATAAGACGACATTACGAAGCCCCCAAACAATCCACTGCCCTCCACGGCTAAACCGCCGTCATTATTGACCGTGGAGGAAGGAGATGTGGTACCCATTCCCAGCCGCCCCAATAACCAAGACGGGTTAGTTGAAGTCGATCTAAAGTAATCCGCATTGACAAAACCTTCAAAGAGGCCGGCTCCCTCAACACCCAAAGCCATGCCCGGCGTAGTGGTGCCTCCCAGTCCCACATTGGCACTAATCCAGGATGGATTGGTAGAGGTTGATTTAAAATAGTCGGCATGGACAAAACCTTCAAAGAGGCCGGCTCCCTTAACGCCAGCAGCTACTCCTGGCGTTGAGGTACCACTGCCCACGCTGGCCGTATCTATAACCGAGGCGCCATAGGCCACAACCGCCACCAAAAAAACGGATAATAATACGGAAGTAAAGATAGCCGACAGATTTTTTGTGTTAATGTTTAGTCTCATATCTTTGGTTTTCACGCTGGTGCTACCCAAAAACCTGGAAACATCAGCATGCCCCCTAAAGTTATAATAAATTTTATATTCTGATTGATAATGAGTTTATTATATCACGGACTACACAAACAAGAGCAATGGCGAGTTATCCACAACTTACAAAACGACGATGACACTAGTGTCATCGTCGTGATCGTAATTATCTCTTGTTGCAATCACCCGGCTTAATATCATTCCACAATTATCAACGTTCTATTCTCCCCTCCTTTATTTGCTTTATAAAAATCTCGCCTTGGGTTTTAAATCCGGGGGAGAGCCCCATAGCCATTTCTATCTCACGAATGGCTTTTTGGTCTTGAAAGGTTTTAAGATAAACGGAAGCCAAACTTAAGCGATATTGGACATTGGCGGGGCTCCGTTCCACTAATTTTTCCCAAACAATTACCACTTTATCAAGCCGGCCAATGGCCACATAGGCATTGATGTATTTTAGATCGGGATAAATTTCCATGCCAAAATGTTTCTTAAGCAGGGCTTCGGCTTCTGGCGACCGCCCGGCAAAAATAAGGGTTACGGCATAGTTGTGAACGGCGTCGGGAAATTCGGGCGCCAACTCATAGGCCTGTCTTAAAAGTTCTACAGCCAAATCACCCTCACCAGCTTCAAAATAAGCCTCTCCCAACAAAAAATAGAACTGCTGCCTTTTTGAAGAAACAGCCAAACCTTCCTTGGCTGCCAAAATTGAATTAGTATGATCTCCGACTAAACCATACAGAGTTGATAAGAAAGCTTTGGACCTAACATCGTAAGGAAAAGCCTGGGATTGTTTTTCCATTTGCTCCAGGGCAAATTTTATAAATTCCTTCTTATCGTTACTGGGGGTGGCTGGGTCGCGATTAACCCTGTCGGCGTATTGAGCCAATTGTTCCCGCACTTCTGAAGTGCCAAAAGTATTGTAGTTTATGCCGCGACGTAACGCCGCCATGCCTTGACCCAAATCCCGCACTATAGTCTCGTCGCGAGAATAAGTAACCAACCTCAAGGCCTCGATAATGCTCCTAGAAGCCAGAATGGGTTTTATATTAAACTGGTAAAGAGAAAACACAATCACCATCGCCGATAAACCCGTAACCCCGACCGGAAAAGCAAGGCCGGGATAAGCAAATTTGGCTGTTTCTAAATGATGCTCGTCAGAAACATCAGCGCCAGAAGCAACATACCGAGTATGCCAATAGGCCACCAGGGCAAAAAACATCAGGTAACTGACAAAATTATCAAACACAAATATGTTATTGACCAAATAAGCTGCAAATAACCCCAGCATTACGCCCAGCGCCTGCGGCTCCAACAACTTTCTCTTGAAGAGTTTAAACAAGGTAAATATGACTGAAACATAAACACCCAGATAAACCAGTAAGCCGAGCGCGCCGGTAGAAGTAAGCCAATCAAGAAATACATTGTGAGCTCGATCAAACCAGGGCTCCTGCCGCCACATTTGCGGGTCATAATATTTGGAAAAAATATAGACAAAACTTTCCGGCCCCCAGCCCAAAACCGGTCTCTCCTTCCAAGCCTTAAGAGCCATACCCCAAATGATAAACCGCGATTGTGTGGTTGTCTCGGTAAAAGAAATTTTAGCAAAACGGTTAAGAACATCGCTGTTTCTAACAAATGAAGTGTCTTTTGCGGCCCAAAAAACAAACGGGATAAGCCCCGCCACGATCAACGCGGCTACGGCCCATTTGCGAACTCTTCCCTTGGCCGCCCAAGCGGTAACTAAAGCGAACACAAACCAGCCGGCCAAAAACCCAAGTATGGCGCCGCGGGTAGCAGTATGATAAAGAATGAACGTTTCAAAAAGAGCCAAAGCCGCCATTAGAAGCCGAAGCCAGCGATTTCGTGTTTTAAAAAAGAAGTAAGTAAAAAGAAATATATGAAACACCAAGTAAACAGCGAGATAAGTGGCATTACCCAAAGTACCATCCAATCTGTCGCCCTGATGCACATCCAGCTTGCCTAAAAGCTGCAATAGCCCATAAAAACTTTCAACCACGCTGGCCATCAAAGAAACGGCAAACCACCTAGACCAATCACGACTTTCCTTAAAGACAGTGGCCAACATCAGAAAGTAAAGAAAATAATGCCAAAAAGCCCAGAAACCTTCCATCCGTTCAAAATTGGACCAAAAGCCCTTATAGGGCCAAACACCGAAAACAGTAGCCAGAAACAACACCGCAATCAGGGTTACCATGCTGTAAAGAATAACCGAAGCGCGGGGACGATATTTAGAATTGGTTAGAATCAACCACAGCCAGGCCACAAAAATCACCTCCACCACAATTCTAAAAATAAAATTTTTGCCGGTGATAAACGGAAAATACAAAGACTGCGTTACCACCAAGGGCAAAATTGGCATGATGAGTAAGCCAATTTTAACAACCCAAGCGACTAGGCCGTTGGCGGATACATTAGTATTCGTAGTATTCATAGTGATATTCATGGCTGTGCTATTTATAACACAGCCATGAAGGTGATACAACTAAACAGGAGTCTGCGGTTTTTTGGTGCGCGGTTAAATATGGACAATTTCGTAGATTTCAACAAAAGGCCCGGCTTTCTTAAGCTGGAATAACGTTTTCCAATCGATAGGATTGTTAATGTAGTCAACAATACCCCTCTGGGCCAAGTCAGTATCCGCGGTTGGATAAAAACTCCCTACCAATCTAATCTCGTGGTAACGGGCCAGCGTGTTTACCAACTTCTCGCCCTCGGCAGTCTGCCAATAAGACAATACGATGTATTTAGTCCGCTCACCGCCCAAATGTTCATATCTTTCCTCATAAAGATCGTAGAAAAGATTAACACCCGAGTGAAGGAATTTTTCTTCGTTGGCAATAATATAATTGATTTTCGCGGAATCATAAACTTGATTCGTCTGCTGATGCCATCTGGCCGCGTTATAGGAAAGCGGAGCATCCAGATAATTATCAAACGAGTACACGATCTCGTCTTTCTTAACCTGACTCACCAGCCAAGTTTTGGCTTCCAGGCGGGTATGGGCCTTAAGCAAAGAGACCCACTTAAGACTCACGATGGCGCTGGGAACAATCAGTAAAATCGCCACCGCAAAGACAAGTCGTGAATGAACATGCCGCGCCAGCAACCACTCAACCGTAAAACCAGCCGCAAAAGGGATGGTCAGAGCCAAAAAAGTAGCCAGATGCCTTGAAATCCCTGGGGCGGTAACAAAACTTATCATCAACAAGTAACTAGCCGCCAGACCTGCCAAGATATAACGTCTACGGCGGTCTTTAAAGAAAGATCTAAAATTAAAACAAAAGATTATGCCAAAAAGCAAAACCCAGACAGGCTCTAGCCTAAAAGCATCCCTAAAAACATAATAGAATCTCTCGGCTGCTCCTACAGAATACAAACTATACTCATTAGCACCATAATAGTCAATCAAGGTACTCCTGACCATTTCTTTTACGCCGGTGAAATTAATAAGATAAAAGAAAAGAGCCATAAGGCCATAAACGGCGGCGGCCATAACTCCGGAGTTAATTTTTAAAGCACGGCGATTCATAACAAAACCCAGCGCCGGGAAAACCGCCACTGCTATGCCGGCGTAGTGCACCGAGAACGCGGCGGACGCGGCCAGGACTGATAAATAAAATGATCTTACGTTTTTTGTCTTTTCAAACCTAAGAGCGAAATAAAGGGCGAGCATCACAAAAAAAACCAGGGCGCTGTGCACCTTGCCCCAGTGCGACAGATAAACCGGCACCAGGCTAAAAGCCCACACTGCCGAAGCGGACAAAGCGCTGGCATAATTTTTAAAGAGCAGACGGTGCGTTTTATAGATTAAAAACACAGTGGCTGTGCCAAAAAAAACCGAGTACCACCGCCCAATAACGTAAAGCCGGCCCATGCCCGGCAAAAAATACGCTTTTAAGGCATCTACACCCAGCAGGCCCTCGGCCAAAGCAGTATAGCCGATTTTTAAAATAACCACCGGAAAATACAAAAAAGAAAGCAGGGCCGGATATACCGAAACATTCACATTTAAACTCTTCGCCTCGGCGACTTTAAGGATAAAGGAGATATTATGAACCTCATCCGAAATAAAGTTAACTCCCGGATAATCAAAATAAATTCCAGACCAGCGGATTAAGAAAGCCAGACAAAGAACTACCATCAAAAGGTAATGTCCGCGGCAACGAATCAGCATAGAACCGAGACTATTTTTCGGCATAAATCAATAAAGAGCCCGAAAACTCTTTTAGCAAGGGTACATATTCTAAAACACGCATTGTTCTATTCAAAACACCGACCAAAAAATCCGGCAACAGCGGATGCATAAAATCAAAGTTTTTGACTATAATATTTTTAAAACCTAAAACTTCAAGGTCCTTTTTCAGTTTCCACCTGAAAAAAGCCGTCTCATCTGGAGAATCCCCGACCCACCTTTTCAGAAAAAATATATTTTTTTGCAAAGCTATTTGAGGATTCATCATGTTCGGCTCGCTAAAAAAAATTGACCCGTTTGAAACCAATTTCTGCCGGCAAAAGGCCAAGGATCTTTTGTAATCCAAATGATGTAAAATTGAGTTTCCAATTATATTTGTAAAAAAATTATCAGGCAAGTCAAACAATTCCTCGGCGTCTCCGATTACAAACTTAACATTGGAATAACCCGTTAGTTTTTTGACCGCTATGGCTACCAGATCTGGGGATATGTCTAGGGCCTTAATTTCGGCGCCTGTTTTAGCCAGTTCCTTGGTAAACTCGCCCGTGCCGCAACCCAATTCAAGGATTCTGCTTTTTTCATTGATCTCTCCGGTTTTTATCATCAAACCGACCTTTCTTAAAATTCTTTCTCGGCCGGCTTTCTTGCCATGCCCCCAAAATATCTCTGCGCGATCAACAATTCTGGCCCCATGCTCAATCTCATTTAGTTTACGCTGGTCAAACATATTTAAACTTTTTAAATGCGGCCCAGCACATTTTCAACATGACCAAGCCATTATAAAGACGCTTCTTCATTTTAGTTTCTCCATACACCCGGCTAACGTAATGGACCGGCAAATCTATTATTTTAAGGTTTGCTCGCGAAGCGCTAAAAAGCAGTTCGTAATCGCCCCAGCGGTCTTCCAGACCCCAAGTGTCAAAATATTTTTTCATACGTTCATAGTCGTGGCGAAAGAAAACCTTGGTGCCGCATAAGGTATCTTTAATCTCTCTCTCAAGCAAATAAGAAAAAGCCAGGCTAAAAAACTTATTGCCAATAACATTAAATAGCCTCATGGCATCTTTTTCCATCTGATACATCATGCGAGACCCATTAATAAACTCTCCCCGACGGCTGGCAATGGCATCATAAAAATAAGGCAACTCTTCCGGCAAAACTGCAAGGTCACCATCCAAAATCATTAAAATATCACCCTTAGCATGCTTGAAACCCTCCCAGACCGCACGAGCTTTATTTACTCCAGGCCCCTTAACAAGTCTGATAGTTTTTTGGGGGAGTTTTTCTATAAACTTCTCGACCTCCTCTCCCGTGCCATCCGTCGACTTGTCATCCACTAAGATCAACTCTGTGCCCAGACCCATCTCTGGAACCCGACTGACTATACCTTCAATGTTACCCAGTTCGTTTCGGCAAGGCACCACCACACTTACTGAATATGCGCTCTTGACCAAACCCACGGGTATTTTCCGGGCAATAGAAACCTGCAAAAAACAAAGTTTATTAACAAAAGGCAAGCTGGCTATAATTCGATTTAAAAATGTACTGATTAAAGGAATGTATTTGGGAAAAAGGATCGCCCGCGAATTCTTAATAACTTCAAAGCCGGCTAAATAAAGCAGGTTTTTAATATCCGAAAGAGAAAGCCAGTTTAAGGCCGGCTGTTTCATTTTTAAACCCAGACTCTCGCCTAATTTTAAAAGGGGATGCCATAAATAATTGTGGTTAATAATAACAATCCTAGTGCGCTCATCAGCTACTTTATGAAGCTCTTGAAAGTGTTTATAAACGTCAACGATGTCATCCAGGAGATTTACTACCAGGACATAATCAAAAACTTCGTTGAGTCTTAAGTCTTCAAAGTCGGCGCTTTGGAAAGTAAAGCGGGGATACTTTTTTTGGGCCAGATTAACCAATTCCTCACAATAATCAAGACCAACACCGATTTCGGGCTCAACCGCCGCCAAAAAATCGCCCAGATCGCTTTTCATGAGCAGCACTTTCCGGTGCGGCTCCACCACGAGCCTTAAAATTTTGGCGATATAATCATAATAATATTTATTCTTCTCTATCCATTTCTTGCGGATCAGCGCATTCCGGCGATAAATTTCAATAACCTCCCGCTTCTTTTTTTCTAAGATATTGATGTCTTTGGAATGACTAAAAAACATGACTATTGTAAGTTTATAACATACTAGCGGCTAAAAACACAAACGATACTTCCCATCAAAATTTAGACCGCATGGTAAGATAGAATCATGAAGAATGGGGAGCCTTAGATGCAAAAGTATGAAGAGTGAAGCGGTCTCTTTTATCATGATAAGATCTAAATCCTTTCGGCTACAATACTACTCTAAAAGGAAATCATCTGCATACAACCCAAATCCTATCATTAACAAACGATCGTATGATAATGATAGAAAATGATAGGGTAGGATTCAAGGTGAGCATATCATATCATTAAGAAACGATCGTGGCTTAATGATATAATTTCATCTTCTATTTACATATTATATCTTCTTTAAATAGCCCTTATGCACCGAAACCAAATACGGCTGGAGATAGCGATAGAGCGGATCAGTCGGGTGTATTTTGCCGCGCATTAAATGGCTGTACAAACCAACAGCGATGGCTTGAAAAATCATAACATTTTTATGCATAGCCAGTTCAGCCAATTCCCCGCCTTCTTTAAAAAATGCCTGTCTGACCTCCAGTGTCTCTTGATCATATTCTTTATAACGTAGATCAACAAGTTTATCCCAAATGCCGGCATACTTTTCAGGAATGTTTATTCTTCTGATAAAATCTTTGAAATAGCTAGGGGCGGCTTGGCGCAAGGCCTTAACATAATCGCGGTGATCTTCGGCTGTCAGCTCTCGTTTAATCTGCTCCAAAAGCAGCATCAGCAAAATAACATTGGTTACCACCAACTCGTTAAAAATGCGGTTTTGCTCTTCCTCGGACTGATTGTAAAAATTGATAAACGTTCTAAATTTTTTGTCCTTAAAAAGCTCAAAGGCCTTTTTTAAACCAAAAAGAACCGTTTTGCGGGCCTTAAACTCCATCCGGGCCGGATGGGTATTGTATTTCCAAAATCTAATAAAGGCTGTAATTTTTTCAAACATAAGCCTGTCGGATGTCGTCGGATACTCAAGGTCCGACATTATTTTTTTCCTGCTCCAGTTTTTCCAATGCCAGTTCGGCCAAGTGCCAGTCTTCGGGGCTGTCTAAGTTGATGCTGTATTTTTCGGCCATGGGGTATATGGCCGCGCGATCGCCGTAGAAGTTGGGCTGGCTGGGATGCAAAATCAATTCGGTCTTAAACAAGTAGACCGCGCCGTTGTGATAATAGGTTTTTTGGGGGAAACTTTGGCGGCGGGGAATGCGCTGATGCAGGGGCTCACTGCTGACTAAAAGCTTGGCCCATTTGTCTTGGCCCTCCACCACCGCCCAATAGGGGCTAAAATGCCCCGGGATTTCGGACATGCTTACCACGGAATCAGCACCGGAGGATTTTAAAAGCTCCAAAGTTTCTTTAATGTGAAAGGACTGGCACAAGGGCGCGGTCGGCTGAAGCAGCATAACCGCGTCGGGCAAATAGTTTTGATTGTCCCTTAACCATTCAACCGCGTGCTTAAGCACTGGCAAATGAGGAGTGCCGTCTTGAGCCAATTCGGCCGGGCGCATGAAGGGCGTCTCAACACCATATCGTCCGGCAACTTCGGCAATTTCGGCATCATCGGTGCTTAAAATTATGCGGTCAAAAATACCGGACTCCTGCGCGGTTTTGATGGTATAGGCAATCAGGGGCTGGCCCTTGAGCTCCTTAATGTTTTTTCGGGGAATACCCTTGGAACCGCCACGCGCGGTTATAACACCCAATATCTTTAAATTTTGCTGGCTACTCATAGGTCTTGAAAACATTTTTGAACATCTAAATCGACACCCGCCAGAATGTCGGCAATCCGCAAGGCCGATCCACCGTTGCCAAAAACACTGCTGGGAGCAAACCTGCCACGATTTATCTGCGACAGAATCGCAGCCTTTAAAGATTCTTTGTCATTTGAAACCTCAATCGCATTTCCGGCTCTTTCCCTGTTATTCTGCCTTGAGCCAACCAGCACCGCCGGCGTGCCCAAATAAGCGCCTTCGCGAATAAAACTGGAGGAATTGCCCACGGCGCAGGCGGCGTTCCTTAAATATTTGTAAAAATCATCGGGATGAAGATGTTTGGTAAAAAAAACATTTTCTGGTTTTTCTTTTTCCAACCAGTTTTTTATGACACTGCCCAGAACATCTGAACCGGCATCAATGTTGGAACCCAAAATTATTTTGGGCATTGGCAATTCTTTTATGGCACATATGAGATTTTCGATCATTTTAACATTTTCTTCTTTTGAATCGGTAGCTACTGGATGAGGTAATATCATCAGATAGGGATCGCCGGTATTTAGGTTAGGAAAAACATTGGGTTTTTTTTCAAAGTCAATCTTGGCCACGGCATCTATAGCCGGTGAGCCTACGGCAAAAACCTTGCCGGAGTTCTCACCCATCTGGACTACTCTGCGGCGGCTAGACTCGGTGGAAGTAAAATGAATATGGGCTAGCTTGGTAATGGCGTGCCTAATACTCTCGTCTATGGTACCGCTGACATCGCCGCCTTCGTTGTGGGCTATGGGTATGTTTAAGCAAGAGGCGGCCAAAGCCACGGTCATCATTTCAAACCTGTCGGCATTTACGAAAACAACATCGGGGCGAATTTGTTTCATCACCTCAACCAACTTAACCATCCCCCAACCCACCGACTTGGCCATAGTTTCGGATCTGCCACCGTCAAGAAAAGTCGGGATGTGCGCGGATATTTCAAATCCATCCCTCGCCAAGTTCCTAGCCAGAAAATCGTTTCGCAAAACAGCGTCCCTGCCGCTAAATGACCTCAAGCGGGCCAGCACATACCATGGCAAGGCAGACATCCAAGACCGCGGCCGGCTGTTTACCAGATTGTTAAAAAAATTGCCGTAGGCCGCCGGCACACCAACGATTATTTTTAAGTCCAGAACCGGATGGTTTTTAACGGCATTAAGAACCGGCCGCAATCTGCCATAATGCGCCCGGTTAAATATCGGCACTAGAATTTTTCTTCTCGGATTCATATTTAAGCAATCATACCTGCTGTAACCGGCTGGTACCGGGCTATGCCGACTTTAACAATCTTGCCAATAACATCCTCAAATTTTTCCGAAGGCAATCCGGCTAGATGCGCTTGCGGCCGCATGGCGCCGATCACATCTGCGGTGATTGTTGCGCCCGCGGGAATATCGCACAGCGCCACCAAAGTTTTTCTAAAAAAGGGACGGAACTCGGCTTCGCCCTCTTGCATAATCTTGGTCGATTGACCCAAGCCGGCTTTGACCACTTCCTTGTTTAGATATATCGCCTTCTTAGCGGGATTTGATTCTACCTCTCTGATGCCCGCGACCAATAGCTTCAACTCATCCGGCGTCAGCGCGACTTTATGATCCGAACCCCATAAATCCCGGCTTAAAGAAAAATGCTTTTCTATGATGGCCGCACCCAACGCCGCCGCGGCCACGGCAGAATCAATGCCTATGGAATGATCGGAAAAGCCCACGGGGACATTGTAGCGATTCTTAAAAAACCCGATCGTCTGCAGCTGTAAATCTTCGCTCGGGCAAGGATACTTGGAAACGCAATGCATCAAGGCAAACTCGGCGCCGCGGCGCTTTAAAAAATCAACCGCCAAGTCAACCTCCTCCAATGTGCTCATGCCGGCCGAGATTATAATGGGCTTCGCGGTTGAAGCAATGTAATCCAGCATCACAAAGTCAAGAATGTCGCCCGAGCCGACTTTCCACAAATCCAGGCCGGTTTGATTCAAAAGCCGGGCCGCGCCGCGGCTCATGGGCGTGGAGAAAAACACCATGCCGATCTCATCGCAGTATTTTTTTAATTCCTGCCAAAACCAAATTGGCGTGGCCAAGGTATTTCTTTTAACCCAATTGTACCTGTCCGCTCCCTTAAAATGAGGCGAGACCACATTGATGTCGGCTTGCTCGTCCTCTATCGTGTGCGTTTGAAACTTAACCGCATCTGCCCCGGCCTCTTTGGCCAACTTGACTAGCTCTTTAGCGTTGGACAAATATGTCTCCACGCTCTGATCCTCCTCCGTTTGAATAAACCCCTTGCCGATTTCGGCCACTATAAAAACAGGCCTGTTTTGACCTATCAATTTTCCGTCTATTTTAAGCTCCATATTTGCGCATATTACAACATTTTTTGGCTTATTTCAGTTTCCTTAATCAAAAACGGTTACATCGCCTTTTTCATACTCCCCCATCTCAAAACCGTCATACTTAAAATGATCGCCGTCTTGATAAAAATAGAGGGCAGTGGACTGATCCAGAATAAGCTGAAAACCTCTCTGGCCAGACTGCAAAGGCACTAAATCGACCTTCTCTATATTTTCAAAAAGCGCATGGGCTTTATCAGCCACATCAGGATCAACACCCAACCGACGCGATAACCGCCTGATACCCTGCAAAGGCAATACCCGCAACAAAAATCTGGTCCAAAAATCTACTCCGCTCTCTTTTAGACTTTTAAGGTCCCACTTAGCTTTCTCAAAATTAAGATCCTCAAGATCTCTATCGTTCATAGTCATTGTTTTTCAAATGAGCCATCCAGCTGACTCACTTACGACATTCTAACATTCTGCAGAATGTTAGAATGTCGTGGTTATAAGTTTTCAATAATTTTAATCTCATCCGAGGTGAAGCCGTAGAGCCTTGCCCCATAACATACCAACATTCTTAAGTTTGTAAGGATGTCATAGATGTGGCGTGACTTACTTCTACCACGCCGCCGTATTACCATCTTTTTCTTCAATAATTTTAGTCCCCTCTTTAGACTGAGCCCGTCGAAGTCCGGGGTGCCTGCCCGCCTCTGGAGGGAGGCCGTAGATCCTGCCCCGTAGGGTTGCGGGGCAACTCCTTCGGGGATTCGATTTCCATATTATTTACCCCCATATTTACCACCTGTGGAAAACTATTGACTTTTGCCATTTAGAAATGCTATAATGACAAGCTTCGA
>CAZGLK010000015.1:0-15846 GCA_964526375.1 uncultured Candidatus Saccharibacteria bacterium
TGGTTGTCAATACCCTTAAAAAGCTAGATTTTAAGCCCTTTTTAGGAACGGGGCTTGAAAAGAGAATGTAAGATAAAGGTCAAAAAGAAAAGGGCTGATCCGGCCAGAATTATGGTCGGGCCCGGGGGTGAGTCAAGTTTGATTGAATAGATAAGACCAATAAGAGCGCTGGCCAGGCCCAAAAGCATGCTCCAGACGGCCATGGAGCGTATCTGCAGGCTGAATATCTTGGCCGTGGCGGCCGGCACGATTACTAAGGCGCTGACCAAAAGAGTCCCTATCAGTTTAATGCCAATAGCCACGCCCAAGGCCAGTATCAGCATAAAAGCCAGTTCGTATTTTTTAACTTTAAGCCGATCCACTTGAGCCAGATCCGGAGCAAAAGCCGCGAAAGCAAACTCTCTGAACCGTCCCAGTAAGGTGATGATTATTAAACCGGCCAGCGCCGCCGAGACGGCAACATCCGTCCACCCAATCTTTTCCAAATTGCCCAAAAAAGTCTCCAGTAATTCTTCGGAGGGTATCAACAGCGAGCCCAGGGCGAGTGAGGTAGTAAAAAACACCCCCACTACGGCGTCCAGATTGACTCGGCTTTTGTCTTTAACAAAGAAAATGGCCACGGCCGCGGCCATGGCGAAAACAAACAATCCAGCCGCCGTGTTTATTTTTAATACCAGGCTTAAAGCAATGCCCAAAAGCAGAACGTGAGCCAGAGCGTCGGAAAGCAGAGCCTGTTTGCGCAAAATCACAAATACCCCTATCAAAGGCAGGGATAAGCCCAAAGATAAAGCCAGTACAATCAAACCCAAATTATCAGTTATGGTCATGTTCTCTTAAACCGTGCTCGTGCTTGTAAACCCCGGCGTGATGGCCGAAGATTTTGTGAAGGGTTTGGGGGTTCAAAACCTCCGAGGGCAAACCCTGGCAAATCAAATTTTTATTTAAGCAGATCACTTTGGTGGCAAAACGGTAAACTATGTTAAGCTCGTGCGACACCAGAATCATCGTCAGATTATTTTTTAAATAGAGCTCGTGCAGTAAATTGTAAACGGTCTCTTCGGTGCCCACATCTATGCCGCTGGCCGGCTCGTCAAAAAATATCAGCTTGGGGTTTTCCAGCAAGCCGCGAGCGATCAAAACCCTCTGCATTTCTCCCTGCGAGAGAGTGCCCAACCGTTCGTTGATTAAATGGGCGGCTTTAACCTCCTGAAGCTGTCTTTTGATTTCGCCCACGACATCCGGCGTCGGCAGCCAAAAAGACGATCGACTGCCTATTTCCAGCAGAAAAAACTCTTTAACCGTTAGAGGAAAGTCTTTATCAAAATTTATTTTTTGAGGCACATAGCCGGTCTCCGGCCGGCGGTGCCACAAAATCTCGCCGCTGTAGTTTTTGTTTAGCCCCAGAATGCTTTTTAGCAAAATTGTCTTGCCGGCCCCATTGGGGCCGATAATAGCCAGAATATCACCCAATTCAATGTCAAAGGTAACATTATCCAAAATGGTTTTGCCGTCAAAAGAAACGCCAAGATTGTTAATGCTTATAAGTTTTTGTGGCATGATTATATCTAAATTATAGCATACTCAAGACAAGAAATATTGTTTTTGTCCCAAGCTAGGCCTGGGGCACTAATGTCAACAGGACCCCACTCATTAACTAGATTTCTATTTCCAGCGATCGCCTGCCTACCGCAGGCAGGCTGGAAATAGAAATCTTCTAGTTTTAGTTGTCTCGCAGTAAAGCGGAAGGGCGGGGATTTCTATTCTTAAAACTTTCCTGCTACACTACTTGTAATTCTACTGCCTAAACCCTAGACCCTAAACCCTACCCTTATGGACTATCAAGTTTTGTATCGCAAATATCGTCCGCAGAGTTTTAACGAGATCGCGGGCCAAACCCATGTGGTTAAAACCCTGCAAAACGCCCTGGCGCAAAACAAGGTGGCCCATGCCTATCTTTTTGCCGGCCCGCGCGGCAGCGGTAAAACCACCATCGCCCGGTTGTTGGCTAAGGCTTTGAACTGCTTGGATAGAGATAAATCGCCCGAGTCTTGCAACAAGTGCGCCAATTGCTCAGATTTTAATTCAGGCAGAGCATTGGATCTGATTGAAATAGACGCCGCTTCTAATCGCGGAATAGACGAAATTAAGAGTCTGCGGGAAAATGTACGTTTCGGTCCAAGTTCCGGCCGGTATAAAATCTATCTGATTGACGAGGCGCACATGTTAACCAAAGAGGCCTGCAATGCTTTCTTAAAAACTCTGGAGGAGCCACCGCCCCACGCCATTTTTATTTTGGCCACCACCGAGGCCCATCGCCTGCCTACCACCATTGTCTCCCGCACCCAGCGGTTTGATTTCAAAAGGCTGTCGGTGGACGAGCTGGTTAAGCGCTTGGAGTTTGTCTGCCAAAAAGAAAAGGTTAATGTTGAACCCGCGGCTTTAAGGTTGATTGCTCAAGAGGCCGACGGCGCGGCTCGCGACGCCGAAGGCATGCTGGGGCAGGTTTTGGCACTGGGCGAAAACAAAATCTCTCTGGCTCAGACAGAAGAAGCGCTGGGTATTTTTTCGCACGACGCCATTAAAAGCTGGGTGGGGTTTATTTTAAGCTCCAACGGCGAGGCGGCCTTGGACTGGCTGCATAAAGCCGTGGATAGCGGCTATGACTTAGGGCAGTTGTTAAAATCCAGCCACCACTATTTAAGAAAATTATTGTTGCTTAAAACCGCTCCGGCTCTTAAAGAACGGCTGCGAGTGGAGTTAGGCGATGAGACGGTGGCAATGTTAACCGCCCAAGCCAGAGAGGCCGACGCCGGCCAAATTTCTTTGTGGTTAAAAAAATTAGCCGAGGTCAAACAAAACCTAGACTATTATCCCCTACCCCAAATGGCGGTAGAAGTGGCAATCGTGGATTTGCTGGATAGCAAATTTGTCTTGAGTTCCGATACCCAAGCTCCCCCACTTCGTCCGCCTATGGCGGACTACGCGGGGCAGGCAAGATCCAAGTTCCAAGATCCAAGCTCCAAGATCCAAGACCAAACAACCTTAGCTGCCGAAGATACTATTGGGCTGGTCAAATCTAAGTGGGGCAACATTGTAGCCGAGGTCAAACCCTTCAACCACTCTCTATCGGGTTTCTTACAGAATATGGAGCCAAAGGAGGTTGCCGACGGTTCTTTGGTGATTAGCACCAAATACGGTTTTCACAAAGACCGCCTGCGCGATCTTAAAAACAAAAAAGTTATTGAGGATGCCATAGAAAAAGTTGTGGGGCAACGGCTAAAACTGGAGTGCGTGGTTGAGAAGTAGAAGCCGGTAACTAGTAATTAGGTAACCGCGAGTCAACCAAAACCAGAAGGTTTCTATTTCCAGCGATCGCTGGAAATAGAAACCTAGTTAAGTGGAGCCCCGCAGTGATACACTAATAGGCGGATCTACTACCGGCGGGATAATTAAGTAACTGCGAGATTAATCTTCCAGGAACCGGTGAATTTCTTTCTTATATAATTCCACCTCGGGCTGGTCAAAGCCGTTAACATTAAAGAGCTTGGCCAAAAAACAAACCTCCATCATCTTAAACTGCATAAACTCGCCCAGTGATTCCAGTGAAAGATCGGGCATAACGATCTCAACAAAAGGCAATTCCTTGCCGCGATAAGCATTTTTTGCGCCTTCTAAAATCGCACTCATAACCTCCGCGAAAGGCCGGCTTACGGGCTCAAACCCCAGCTTTTCGGCGCCGGCCGAGGGTTCCACAAAAGCAGAATTCTCACTCCACACGAATGTGGTAATTTTGTCTTTGGGCCCGCCCAAGTTGAGTTGGCCGACGGAATGAAGGTCGCTGGAACCAACTGAGACGGTAGCCGTTAGACCCAGGCCGTCCTTACCAATACTCTCGGCCAGCAGCTGGCGGTACCACTTGCCCAAAGATTCCAGTTCCGGGTGAAAGAAAAAATTGTCGTTTATAACTTTCCTGCGCCGGTAGTTTAAGAATAAAACAATAGCAGATATTGCGGCTGGGTTTTTAAGAATTGATTCAGACAGGCATTGCTCTCTCATGCTGACGGCACCCTTGAGCAATTCTTTTATACCCAAACCAACAGTTGACAAAGGCAGTAGGCCCACCGCCGAAAAAACTGAAAACCGTCCACCAACTTCTGCGGGTACAGCAAGCAATGTTAATCCGGCCTTATCGGCGCTGCGCCAGAGCTTGGACTTAAAGTCGGTGGTAACCACCACCCTATCGGCGATGTTCTTGAATTTATCCAGTAGTGTCCCCAATATCAAGTTGGCATTGGCAGTTGTTTCAAAAGTGCCACCGGACTTGCTGATTATGTTGACTAGGATTTCTTCGGGATCTTTTAGTTTGTGTTTTATAAATCCGACCAGTCGCTCGGAAAACTCGGGGTCGTTGGTGTCGGCAAAAATTATTTTGGGCGATCTTTCCGGCTCCAGCAAGTCAAAATATCCATACAGAGCATCGTACACCGCCCTAGCGCCCAAGTTGGAGCCGCCGATGCCGATTACCACGACATATTTCAGTCGGCTGGAAACATGGCTTTGGCAAATTTCGCGGATTTGATTGGCCAAATCGCGATCACCGGGCAGATTGATAAAACCCTCGGGCAAGCTGTAATCTTTGGCGCGAGCAACATTATTCAACCGCTCAATATAACCGGCCAAAGATTTGCCCGCCGCGGCAATCTCCTCGGCGCTAATTTGGCTGTCTTGATACAAAAACTTCATAGTTCGACTGGCTCACTATCAATTGGTTTTATTATACCATGTAAAATGGCGTGGCCATCACATGGCTTTACGCCACATCGGTTGCCGACTACAGTCATTTTTGGTAGTATGCCAGTATCAGCTCTTAGATCATTGTGTAAGACCAGCCTCGACACAAAAGAACCTTGATGATATACTGCTCTTACAAGTATCATGGTTCAAAAGACAAAAGAAAGAGATACTGCAGTGAAACTCCGCAGAAAAGGATTGTCGTACAGAGAAATCTTGGCTGAAATCCCAGTCGCAAAATCCACTTTATCATTGTGGCTACGGCATGTTGGCCTCGCAAAAATACAAAAACAGGCCTTGTCTGAAAAACGCCGAGTGGCCGCACTGCTGGGCGCAACAAGAAGAAGAGAACAACGGATTATTTCAACCCGCACGACAGAACTTCTCGCCCAAAAGGAGGCCGCTCGATTTAGTAACAAACCGCTTTGGCTCGCTGGCACAATGCTCTATTGGGCGGAAGGCGCAAAACAGAAAGAAACAAACATATCTCAAGGAGTGAAATTCAGCAATTCAGATAGTGATATGATAAAATTATTTTTGAAATGGTTGATTGAAATATGCAAACTTGGACAAAGGGAAATAAAATGTGAGCTATATATACATCAGAACAGCAATATAGAGAAGGCAATCAATTATTGGAATAAACAACTTATGCCGTTGAGGGTCGAGGCCACATATCTTAAAAGGAACAAGACCGCAATCAGTCGAAAGAACATAGACAATGGATACCACGGACTAATTACAATACAGGTGCGCAGGAGTACAAATTTGAACCGAAAAATCAGAGCTTGGATCAAGCTGTTTTTGAAAAAAGAAAATATTGGGGAGTGGTGTAATTGGTAACACGTTCGCCTTTGGAGCGAAAGACTCCAGGTTCGATCCCTGGCTCCCCAGCCATAAACACTTGACTGATCGGGGTGCGGCTTCAATCAGCCGAGAACAGATTCAATCTCTTTCTTAACCTCGTCCAATTTGTTTTGATCAACACCTTCCAAACTCAAGCGCCACAGGTTTTCGGTGTTGGAGCGGCGCAAGTTAAGGCCCCACTCGGGGAATTCAACGCCGATGCCGTCCAACAAATCAATCCGGCCTTCTTTAAATTTTTCTTTTAGGGCGGCGATAACAGCGCCGGGGTCGCGCTTGGAAGAAAAATTAATCTCGGGCAGAATAATATATTTTTGATACGGCTTTATCAGTTTAGACAGCGGAGTGTGGTTTTTGGAAATAATTTTGAGCATCTTAAACAAGGCCAGGGCGGCGCTGTCGCCATAATTAAACTCCTTAAAAAAATAATGACCCGATTTTTCGGCGGCAAGGTCGGCCTTGTTTTTAGCCATTAACTGCTGTACACTGGTGCGCCCGACTTTGGAAGGCAGCACTTTAATCTTCCTGTTCCGGCCGACCTCGGCGGCTATCCTGCCCATATTTACGGTTTTAATCGCAAGCTGTCCCGGTTTTAGCAAACAATCCAACCACAAAGCCAATGTGATTGAGGGATCAATCACCTCGCCCTTCTCGTCCAAAAAGACAACGCGGTCGCCGTCGCCGTCAAAAATCGCCCCCAAGTCAAACTTTTTTGATTGCATCAGCGCTTTCAACTGCCGCTGACTGGCCTCCTCCAAAGGATTAGGCCCATGGGCCGGAAAGTTGCCGTTGGGCCTCTCATTTATGGTTACAAAGTTGACTTTGAGCTTTTCCAAAACCGGCACCACCTCCCCCGCCGCCGTGCCGCTGGAAAAATCAATCGCCACTCTAAGATACGGCAGGCTCCCGGAGAAGCGAAAAAGAAAATTAAAATAGTCGCGTTGAACCTCCGGCTTAAGCTGGTCAGCTCCGCCCTCCACGACCTCTGTTCCGAAATTCAGCTTCCCCAAAATGCCTTTAATTTTTAACAGGCCCGATTTTTTATCAACCACACCTAATTTGTGAGAATAGATTTTTAAGCCATTCTCCTCCTTGGGATTATGCGAGGCGGTGATCATCAAAGCATCGCAATGTTGTGTTTTTGAATACCAAAAACAAAACGGGGCGGTGACCCTGCCCAAATCCACTACTTTTATTTTCTGGTGCCGCAAGCCCGAGGCTAAATACAAAAAAAGTGTGTCCGAAGACATCCTTGCGTCGCGTCCGACAGCCACTTGGCGCGGTTTTAAAAACCGGCCAACGGCCCGGCCCAGATTGTAGAAAACCGCTTCGTTGATTTCGCCGGGGTAGCGGCCGCGAATATCGTATTCCTTAAAAATAGCGGGGTTGACTTGCATATACAATAATTTTAACATGAACGGAGTCGATAAAATAATCCCAAACTAGGATCGCGTTATATTATGCTGAAGATCGGAATCGTGGGCCTGCCCAATGTCGGCAAATCAACACTCTTTAAGGCGCTAACCCAAAAGCCGGTGGTTATTGCCAACTACCCTTTCGCCACCATCGACCCCAATGTGGCTGTGGTGGAAGTACCCGACGAGCGGCTTTATAAACTGGCCGAGCTGTCACGCTCGCGCCAAACGATTCCCACGGCAATTGAGTTTGCTGACATTGCCGGCTTGGTTAAAGGTGCGGCCCAGGGACTGGGCTTGGGCAATGCCTTTTTGTCGCATATTAGAGACACAGATGCGATTTTGCATTTGGTAAGAGTGTTTACCGATCCCAATATTATTCATGTTGAAAACGGCGCCGATCCTGAACGGGATTTTGAGATCATCAATCTGGAATTGGTTCTGAAGGATTTGGAAATTGCCTCGCGCGCGCTGGAAAAAACTGCCTCCGAAGCCAAAAGCGGCGACAAGGTCAAAATAAAAAGACGCGATACTCTGCAGAAAATCAAGAATATCCTGGAAGCAAACAAATTGCTGCGTGATCACTTGGCCGAGGCCGAAGAGTTGAAACTATGCGCCGAAATAGGTCTTTTAACCTATAAGCCCATGCTGGCGGTTTTTAATATTTCCGAAGGGCAGTTAAATCAAAACTGGCAGCCCGAGGCTCGGCTTAAAGAAGTACTGGGATCAACCGATTATTTGGCTATAGCGGTTGGCTTGGAAGCCGAGGCGGTTGATATCCACTCGGCCAGCGAGCAAAAAGAGTTCTACGAAATCGCCGGCATTAAAGAAACCGGACTGAACAGTTTAATTAGAAAATGTTACCAGGTTTTGGGCTTGATAACTTTCTTGACCACCGGCCAAGATGAAACCCGCGCCTGGACCATTCCGGCCGGCGCCAAAGCGCCGCGCGCCGGGCGGGCCATACATTCTGATTTTGAAGAAAAATTCATCCGCGCCGAGGTGATTCACTGCAACAAACTGCTGGAAATCGGCTCCTGGCCCAAAGCCCGCGAACTAGGACAGTTAAGAGTTGAGGGTAAAGAATATGTTGTGCAAGATGGAGATGTAGTTGAGTTTAAAATATAAACCCGACCCCGTCCCTCGACAAGCTCGGGGCGGGGTATCACGGGCGGCAAAATAAACCAAATAATCTCTCTGGCGTCGCCCCAAACAAGAAACAATACCGCTCACTTTCGGGCCACTACCCGCTCAACCGCTTGCTTAATGGAATCCACCCCCATCCCAAACTTTTCTATAAGCTCATCTGGTTTACCGGATTCGCCAAAGCTGTCGTTAACACCGACAAATTCCATCGGCGTGGGCAACTCTTTGGCCAGAAGTTCGGCAAGAGCGCTACCCAAGCCGCCGTGGATTTGGTGTTCCTCCACGCTAACCACAGCTCGGGTTCTTTGCGCGTATTTCAAAATGATTTCCTGATCTAAGGGCTTAACCGTGTGCGTGTTGACAACCGCGACTGAAACTCCTTCTTTGTCCAAATCCAAAGCGGCCAAAAGCGCATTGTAAATCAATGGCCCGCAGCCGAAAATAACCGCATCTTTGCCGTCCTTAAAAACTTCGGCGCGGCCGATCTTAAAGGGAGTGTGGTCTGTGGTAATAACAGGGGTCTTCTCGCGGGCAAAGCGAAGATAAACCGGGCCCGCCAATTCCGCGGCGGCCAGAGTTGCTTTCCTGGCCTCCACCGCGTCGCACGGCACAACCACCGTCATGCCGGGCAACATCCGCATCAAACCAATATCCTCTAGCGCCTGATGAGTGGCGCCGTCGGGGCCTACGGACACGCCAGCGTGGGCACCGGCAATTTTTACATTGGCTTGGTTGTAAGCAATAGTGGTTCTAATCTGCTCATTATTGCGGCCCGGGCTGAAAACGGCATAAGAAGATATAAACGGAATCTTGCCCGCCAGACTCATGCCTGCCGCCAGCGAGGCCATATTCTGTTCGGCCACTCCTAATTCCACAAATCTTTCGGGAAACTTTTTTTGGAACATCTGCGAACGGGTTGATTCCGAAAGATCAGCGCACAACACCACCACATTTTTGTTTTTCTCCCCGGCCAAAACCAAACCCTCGCCGTAGCCATCGCGGGTAGCTTTCACTTCCGGTTGCAATAGGTTCTTAACTAAGTACGCGTTTGGGTTCAAGTTCTAGGTGTTAGCTTACTAGCTTACTAGAAAAATACTAGGAAGCTAATATCCTAATAAGCTAAAAGCTAATCCAAGTGGCTTGCTTCAATCTGCCCCTGCAAGGTTCTTAACTCCCGCAGAGCGATCTCGGCTTCTTCTTTGTTGGGCGGCTTGCCGTGCCATTCAAATTTGCGCTCCATAAAATCAACTCCTTTGCCCGGGATGGTGTGGGCAATAATAACCGTGGGCTTTTCAAAAATGGTTTGGGCTTCGGCGCAGGCCTCCACGAAGGCCCGAATATTATGGCCGTCAATTTCCAAAACATGCCAATTGAAAGCCTCATATTTTGATTTCAAGTCGTCCAGCGGCATAATATCCTCGGTGAAACCGTCTATTTGAATATTGTTGCGGTCTATAATGCCGGTGAGATTGTTTAGGCGATATTTGGCCGCAAACATAGCCGCCTCCCAGGTTTGGCCGGCATCGTGCTCGCCGTCGGACATAAGGCAATAAACCCTCCAGCTGGCATTATCCAACTTCCCCGCCAAAGCCATGCCGGCGGCTTGCGAAAGGCCAGAACCCAAAGGGCCGGATGTGGTCTCTAGACCCGGCAGCGAGAGGCGATGAGGATGGCCTTGCAGGCGAGTACCTAACTTGCGCAAAGTTTTCAATTCATCTTTAGGAAAATAACCAGCGTGAGCCATAGCCACATACCGCACCGGGCAGATGTGGCCGTTGGACAGAACTAAACGATCGCGATCGGGCCACTCGGGGTGTTTAGGATCATGCCGCAAAACATGAAAATACAGAGCCGTAAAAATATCGGCCATACCCAACGGCCCAGCCGAATGCCCCGAGCCCGCCTCCACCAGCATGCTGATTATGTCCTGCCTAATCTGCAAGGCCTTGAGCTCCAGTTGTTTTAGTTTAGTTTCATGAAGTGCGTCCACAACTTCATTTTAACAAATTTATCAAAAAAATAAAAAGTGCACACTGTTTGTGTGCACCCCCCGGCTAAGAAACTAGCTAGGCAACATTCTTTAGAGCCTTTTCCCACAAGGCTTTTGTTGGTAGATCAGAAAGACCAAGTAAGAACCTGATATTCGACGAAGCTATCATAGCTGCACCTCTTACATTCTCTTCCTCTAAAAGAGAAATGTAATCAGCTACGAATCTCTTAATCTCTTCAGGTTGGGTCAGCTTCTGAAGAGCTGCATACTCAACCCTATCAGGACTCTCCTGCTCCAACTGCTGGGCTATATTTTCCATTTCCGGCCTCCTTTGACCAAAAAATCCAGCTTATTTTGAACTTATATGGCTCTAAAAGCCATTATTTTGTCCATTAAAGAACACTTACATAATAGCAAATCACTAAGTCTTTGTCAATCCCCAAAAATGCTGGGTTTAAAGCCGTTTTAGAGATGGGCTATGGGGTGTAGGAATCAAGGTGTTTTCAAAATGTTATGCGGTCCGGCTCGACGCAAATAACAGCTACTGCCTACAATTTGAAAAGTGAGTCTATATTCTTTTTAGTGAACGAGGCTTCCCAGATCCCCAACTTGCCCCATTTCTTCATCTTTTTAACTCTTAAGGAACCGTGGAATGGATTTATAACAAAAAGCTCCAGCTTTTTATCAAGAAGTTGCTGAAGCTTGAGTGACAAACGCTCATAGTCTCGCTTAAAAGATTCGGTGCGAATAATTTGCATAACTTATCGCTTTAAATCTTTTAGCAAATCCTCAATGCTATCAAATGGTCCACTTACGCGACCGGCTTTAATATCATTATCGGCCTCCTGTTCCATTATGTCCCATAATCGTTCGTTAACCTTTTGGCGAAGTTTTTTGTTTTTTATGACTTTGGGGTGGACAAAAATGATCCCCGTTCCCAGATCATGCACATCTAAAACATCCCCATTTTGCATGTGATACTTTCTGGCAATTTCAAGAGGGATCCTAACATCTACCTCTGATCGAGTTTTAGTTTTGACTGCAAGCATAGGCATAAATCCACTCTACCATAAATCCCGTTAGAAATTCCAGCGGGGTATTAAACACCGCGGAAATTATTTTCTAGGCGGTAATCCGCGCGACAAAGCCGCGGGGTATTATTTCTAACGGGATAAAAACTAATAAATACAAACATCCATAAATAAGACTATGGGAACCTTGTGTTGGAAGCTAAGCTTCCAACATATAAATCGCATTTTTGGGATCAGGAGAATCAAAGATATATGAACCCACCACCAAGGCATCGGCGCCCGCAGTGTGCAGATCAGAAACCACCGCGGGGCTGATCCCTCCATCCACTTCGATTTTTACATGCGGATGAGATTCTTTTAGAGATTTTATTTTTTCCAAAACCTGCGGATTAAACTCCTGCCCCTGCCGGCCGGGTTGGACGCTTAAAAATAAAACTCGGCTTCCGCCGGGAGTGATCAAATCACGATAATTCTCCCACGGAGTTTCTATCTTAAAACCCCAAACAACCTCTTTGCCGTATTTTTTGGCAGTGTTAATAATCTGGCCAAATCTGACTGATTCCGGGCTGGCAAAAGCTTCTACTTGAATCACGATTCTTTTTACCGGACTGGACAGCCATTCTTCAACTTTTAGCCAAGGTTCGTTGATCATCAAATGCGCCTCTATTTTTATTTGTGTGGGCGCTTTCGTGTTGCCGTAGTCCGCAGTAGCGGACGGAGGCGCGCTATTCGTGTGCCAAAAAAGGTCTTGGGCCTTAGACCAAGTTGTATAAGGAGTAAATTGGCCGTCGGAAACATCTAATTGAATCCAGTCGGTAAGACCGTCAACGAGCTTTAATTTCTTTTCAACTTCGGGCCAAGAACTTTCTAAAATGGCTGGAATAATCTGCATGGTTTTTAGCTTACTAGCTTCTTAGCTTCCTAGAAAGCTAGCATCCCAAAAAGCTAGGAAGCTGACTTTTCATATTCTTCTATCTTCCCCAACCTTCTAACATATTTTTCCTGCGGATCAAACCTGGCATTAAGCCATGTTTTTACGATCTCCTCGGCTGTTTTTTCATCGGTAATATCAGCCGCCAGTGATAAAACATTTAAATCGTCATTTTCCCGGCCGTGCTTAGCCAACCACGGAGTTACTGCCAAGCCGGCTCGAACACCTTTGACCTTGTTGGCTGCTACCACCATACCCAAACCCGAGCCGCAGATCATCAGACCACTGTTATGACGGGAGTCTTGGGCTACTTTTTGAGCGAGAGCAAAAGCAAAATCCGGATAGTCGTCTTGAGAATCAAGCTCGTGATTGCCAACATCTTCAAAAGCGATCCCCCGCGCGGATATAAAACCCTTCAAATGTTCTTTGAGCTTAAAACCGCGATGATCGGAAGCGAGATATAGCATGTTTTAATTTTAACAGAATAAACCAGATTTCCAAACACAAGGCAGTTTTATTCGAAGCAGTTTTATTTTGCCGCCCGTAATACCCCGCCGCTTGCGGCGGGGTCGGGTTTATTCGAAACAAAACACACATGTTAACAATTACCAGACGATCGCACAATTCTTGTTAACAACAACAATATAAGACAGATGAACCTCCGCGCAGCTTGCTGCGCGGAATCGTCTAGTTGAACCATCAAGTCATTTCTAAGGTGCCGCCCTTGTTAATACTAACTATATGGACCTTACCCTTAAGTTTTAGGTCATCCAGAGATTTTATAAACTTATCCGGCAGGGGGCGATAACCCAACCAGACACTCTTTTGGAGTCGCTGGTACCCACAAGCCACCAATTCAAGTCTAATCAAGTTTCTTTTTACCCTTTCGGCTTCGGGAATATCAAACATGACTAACCTCATAATTCCATCTTCCTTGGGCAGACTCGAGCCAATCATATCTACCAATAAATCTCTGCCCTTTTGGGTCGACGACCACAAAGACTTTCCATGGACACCGCACTTAACAACTAGGCCATGCTTCTTTAAACGAGAAAGTATTACCGAAAATGTTCTGGGCGAAAACTCATAATCATTGGACAGACCAAGAACTTTCCGCCACACCCTGCCTTCCACCCGATTGACCGGCAAAACAGCATCCAGGGTTAACTCCCCCGCCTCTTGGAGTTTCTCCAAAATCAATTTGGTTAAAGATATCCTTTCCATAAATTATCTATCCCTGGCCCTGATAATCTTAGCATAATTATCATAATTAGATGTTAACAACTCTAGGACGATCGTCTTAGGATTGTTAACACCACTTATTAACATCACTTCTGCTATTTCCATCTACCCACCAGCCAAATCTGCCAATCTACAATTAGTCTACAATTTATAATAATGGGATAGAACTGTAGGCAGACAGGATAGCATCATATAGTTCAAGAGAAATTGAAACTCTATGACAAATCCTTTAGCTTCAAAACATGGAGTAACAACGAATGACAATAGCCCCACTCGTTGTCATACCAAGCCAGCACTTTTACCAAGTCTCCACCCACAACTTTGGTAAAAGTCAAATCGGCAACGGAGGCGTGCGGGTTTTTGATAATATCGGAGGAGACCAGCGGTTCTTCGGAGACGGTAAAAATCCCGCGCCATTTGGGGTCTTTGGCGGCCCGGCGCAGAATATCGTTTATCTCCTCCACGCTGGTTTTGCGGCTGGCCAAAAAAGTCAGATCGGCGATGGAGCCGGTAATAATCGGCACCCGCAAAGCCACCGCCTCAAAAGAATCCCTCAACCACGGCTGCGACAAAACAACGGCCTCGGCCGCGCCGGTGTGTGAGGGCACAATGTTTTGAGCCGCCGCTCGGCCGCGCAAAAAATCTTTAGCCGACGGGCCATCCACCAAACCTTGAGTGGCCGTGTAGCCGTGCGAAGTGTTGAGCATAGCCTTTCTTATGCCGGGATTCACCTGCAAAATGTTAAGCACCGGCACGGCGGCGTTGGTGGTACAGGAAGCATCCGAGGTGATACGGCTTAATTCTTTGCTCAAAAGATCGTCGTTGGCGCCGGGCAAAACATGGGGCGTTTGGGCATCGGCCGGCGCGGTTATGACCACCCTTTTAGCTCCGGCTTCCAAATGCGCCTTGGCCTTATCGTAAGAGGCGAAAACGCCTGTGGACTCAACCACCACATCAATTTTTAAATCGCCCCAAGGCAATTTGGCCGGATCTTTTTCGGAAAAGACAAAAACATTTTTGCTGTCCACCAGCAACTGGCCATTGCGCACTTCCACCGTCTTTTCATATGCTCCATAAACCGTATCTCGGCGCAGCAAATAAGCCAGGTTATGTATATCGCCCAGATCATTAACCGCCACAATCTCAACATCGGCCTCGGCAAATGCCTGTCTAAAGAAACACCTGCCAATTCTACCAAAGCCGTTTATGGCAAGACGCACAGATTGAATTAGGAATTAGGAATTAGGAATTAGGAATTGATTCCAAATTCATGATTCATGATTCCCTATTCTAGCCATTTTTTATATTATACTCCCTTCTTAAATATTTTTTAAGCACCCCAAAATCGCGGCTGGCCTTTTTGTAGGGGTTAAAAATGCCTAAAGGATCAAAAATTTTCTTAACCTCAAAAAACAAATCAACCATTTCTTTGCCGAAAGTTATATTCAAATACGGCGTTCTAAACAGGCCGTCGTTATGTTCGCCCGAAACTGAACCTCGGTATTTACCGATAACCGTAAAAACATCTCGGGCAAAGTCAAAAATCTTATTGCGATCTGCCTCGTCCGCCAAATCAATCAAGGGCTGAAAATGCATGTCGCCGTCGGCGGCATGGCCCCAGACCGGCACGGTGAGACCATACCGTCTGGCCAAATCAGCAAGATCATGCAGATACTCCACCAAATATTTAGGATTGACCGTGCCGTCTTCCACAAAGGGCAAGGCTTTTTTAGGCCCGGGCAATTTTTCCATAATCACCGCCGCAGCCGAGTGTCGCAGCCGCCACAGTCTTTCTTGTTCATTGGGATCAATGGCAACCTTAACTTCGTAGGCCATGGATTTGATGATCGGCTCGGCCCGGCCGATACCGCCTTTGACTTCGTCCACAGAACCATCAAACTCCACCAAAAGCACATAAGCCGGCAATTTTTGGGGCAAAAGACCGGCTAGCAGCTCCGGAGAATTATTTTGGACCACTTCCAGAAAATAATGATCCACCATTTCAATGGCCGAAGGCCCCAGTGGAACCAAAGATTCCACTGCTTGGCCCAACTTTTCCAAGTCATCAAAATAGCCGACTATCAAAGCGCTGGCTTGGGGGCGATCAATTGTTTTAAAAGTAATTTCGGTAATGACTCCCAAAGTGCCTTGAGAACCAACAAAGAGCTGACTCAAATCAAAAGAGCCGTCTCTCTTTTTGACTTCCCAGAGGGCATAGCCTGAGGCATTTTTGGTGACATCAGGCTTGGACGCGGCGATCAGATCGCGGTGCTTTTCTATCAACTCATCCACTCGACGGAAAACCTCCCCCTCAAAATTATTCCGGGATTTTTTAGCCGCAAGCTCCGCCGAATCAAGAGGTTTGGTTTCAATCTCCTCACCCGAAGACAAAATTACTTTTAGGCCTTTAACATAATCGCGGGTGGTGCCGTACTT
>CAZGLK010000016.1:0-5827 GCA_964526375.1 uncultured Candidatus Saccharibacteria bacterium
ACACCGGCGGCACCGGTTTGGGTCTGTACGTGGCTAGTATCATCACCGAAGCCCACCACGGCCAGATCAGCGGCCATTCGGAAGGCAAGGGCAAGGGGAGTACCTTTACTATTAAGATTCCAACGGAGGAGTGTGCGAGGAGAAATAATGTCAGTTAACAATCAAATCCTGCTGGTAAAATGAACTCGACCCCGTCCCTTCGACAAGGTTATTGCGGGGTATTCTACCAGTTATGAGTCTAAGTCAATCAATTTATAGTTTATGCAATTAATGTTTTTTCGCCCTCTTTTACTAAAATTGCTTGAGAATTGGTTAGCCTTTCAATTTTAACATTATTTTTGGCTTCAAATGATTTAATTTCTTCTTCAAATTCAGAGGAATAATGAGGAAAGATAATTAAATCTGTGATATTAAAACCATTAAAGTCGGTAAGGCCAATTTCATTTACATCGGGATCAACTTCATTTGCTATTTGGATTGAAGGACCCACAATAAGACTGCCTGCGCTAACTCCGATGTATATGCCGTCTCTTTTTAATAACGACTCTATTTCTTTATCAAAATTCATTTCTCTGGCGAATTTCATTAGTTTGAAAGTATTGCCTCCGCAAACATATACGACATCGTATTGAGAAAGGTCTTTCAGTCCATCATTCTCAAAATCATAAAAATCAATGACATTAAAACCAACAGATTTCAATTGAGATAAAGCCGATTGAGAATATTGATTATTTTCCTTGCCAGAAGATGCGGTTGTAATAATTACCGCCCTTTTAGAACTTTTTGAATCAATAATTTTCTTAAACCTGTCATACACATTTTTGCTGGAAATACCCGTTGACGTGAGAAAAATAATGCCTGATTTATTCATAGATTTGATTAATAATTATTTTACTCCATTCTGCCATTTTAATAATAAAAATGCAATAAAAAACCAAGAGGATATCTTGAAAATATTTAATAAATAGCCGAAACAAATCTTTTCTTCCTTGATAAAAAAAGAAAATGGGGGGTGCAAAAATCAGAAATTGGAGAAGAAAATTTTGTTGAGGTATAGCCTCACTTTTGGCGGGGCGCGGGAGTGTTGTATTATGCAACAATCCTTCCGAAGGCAAAGGCAGGGGGAGTGTATTCACTATAAAAATACCGACGGAAGGACTGCGGGATGAAAATGGGTAAAAGAGTGACAGGTAGACACTTAAAGATTCCTAACCTATACAACAATATTTACCAAATTAAGTCAAAACTATCATTAAGAAACGATCGTATGATAATGACTTAATTCCTGAGTTGGATTTTATAGACTCTGGATCGCGTCCTGAATCTACATCTACTCCTCCTATTGCCCCTTTTTCCAAAATAAGGTTACAATAGGTGCAATGGAACGGATTTTTATCAAAGATACTCCCTCCAAAATAGGGGAGGGGGTTAAGGTTTGCGGCTGGGTTAACAGCCGGCGGGACCAGGGCAAGATTATTTTCATTGACCTGCGTGACAGCAGCGGCATTTTGCAGTGCGTTTTTAGCCCGGACGATAAAGAATTGCTCGCGGCCGCCGATGTCTTGCGGCCGGAGTGGGTGGTGGAAATGGAGGGAGAAATCGTTAAACGCCCGGCCGGTATGGTCAACCCAAGCATTACTACCGGCGAAGTGGAACTAAAAACCACGCGGCTGGAGGTGTTTAACAAAGCCCAAACTCCACCTTTTGCTCTGGACAGCGTTGGCACGGAAATAAACGAGGAACTGCGAATGCAGTACCGCTACTTGGATTTGCGCCGGCCCAGATTGCAAAACAATCTCAAGCTCCGCCACCAAATAATCCAATTCATCCGCAACTGGCTAAGCCAGAAAGGTTTTGTGGAGGTAGAAACTCCGATTCTTACCAAATCCACGCCCGAAGGCGCGCGCGACTATGTGGTGCCATCTCGCCAACAACCGGGCAAATTTTACGCCCTGCCCCAAAGCCCCCAGCAGTACAAGCAACTTCTGATGGTGGCTGGACTGGAAAGATATTTCCAAATCGCCCGCTGTTTTAGAGACGAAGACACCCGAGGGGACAGACAGCCTGAATTTACTCAATTGGACCTAGAAATGTCGTTTGTCTCACAGAGTGACATCTTAGATTTGACTGAACAACTTTATACCGACTTGGTTTATAAACTTTTCCCTGAAAAGCGCATCAGTCAAACACCCTTCCCGCGCCTGACCTATCAAGAGGCCATAGAAAAATGGCAAAGCGACAAACCAGACTTGCGAAAAAATAAAGAAGATCCCAACGAGCTGGCCTTTGTTTTTGTTATTGATTTCCCTATGTTTGAAAAAAAAGGTGACGGTTCACTCGGGGCAGTACATCATCCTTTTACCTTGCCGCAGACGCAAGATATCGGCGAATTAAAAAAGGATCCCTTAAATGTCTTGGCTTATCAACATGACCTAGTGCTTAACGGTTATGAAATCGGCGGGGGCTCGATGAGGATTCATCAACCGGAGCTTTTGGAAGCAGTTTTTGAAATACTGGGCCATACCAAAGCAGAAATTCAAAATAAGTTTGGCCACATGCTGGAGGCTTTTAGATATGGTGTGCCGCCGCATGGCGGCATTGCCCCGGGCATTGATCGTTTAATAATGGTTTTGCAAAACGAGCCCAACATCCGCGAAGTGATTGCTTTTCCCAAAACAGGGGATGGACGGGATTTGATGATGGGATCTCCGGCAGAGGTGAGTAAGGAGCAGTTGAGAGAATTGGGCATAGGGATTATTGAGAAATAGAGATTTCTCAGATCCCCAATGTCAAAATCCAAATACCAAATAAAACTCAAAGCCCAAAATCCAAATTTGTATTTAGTCATTTGGATTTGATTTGACATTTGAGCTTTGAAATTTGTCATTTTCCTGGCTATGTATCAAGTCAAGCTCCGTCAATTTGAAGGTCCTCTGGATTTGCTGGCTCAACTTATAGATACCAACAAGCTGGAAATAACCGAAATTTCTTTGGCCCAAGTTACCGATCAGTTTTTGATTTATCTTAAAAACAAACCAAGTGTCGGTTTAGAAGAATTAGCTGATTTCTTGGCTGTGGCCGGGAGGTTGGTTTTAATAAAGTCGCGCTCGCTTTTGCCGTATTTGGAAGTTACCGCCGAAGAAGAAGGCGACATTCAAAGCCTTAAAGACCAATTGGCCGAATACCGGCGTTACCGCGAGCTGGCTAAAGAAATCGGCGCTCTGGACAGGTCGCCCGCAATTTGCCATAGCCGCGGTTATTTGCAAAACACTAAACCAGTTTTTTATTTTCCCCCCAAATTAAAAACAGCCAATCTGGCCGCGGCTATGGAAAACCTTCTGCAAACCATAACTTTGCCTCAGCGGATTCCCCAAGCCCGGGCGATTGACATTATATCGCTGGAACAAAAACTGGCCGAAGTGACACAGACACTAAAAAATTCAGCCGAGCTAAAGTTCTCGCAGCTATTAAAATCCGACCAAGCCGAAGAAAAGGTAATCACATTTTTGAGCGTGTTGGAATTGATTAAGCAGAATATGGTGGTAACTAATCAGAAATATAACTTTGGGGAGATCACACTGCTACGAAATACGAAACCCTACGAAAATACGAAAAAACCGGTTATGATTTCGTAGATTCGTGTCTTGTTCGTATTTCGCAGTTTTTTGATGAAAAAATCATCCAACAATCTAGAACACATAATGGAAGCACTAATGTTCGCTTACGGTGAGCCGTTGAGCGTTAAAAAACTGGCTACGGTCACACAAAGAAGCGTCAATGAAGTCACGGTCGCTCTGCATAGTCTGAAAGGAGCTCTATCCCAACGCGGCTTAAGACTAATTGATCACAACGGTGAATGGCAGATGATAACTGCGCCGGAACTGGGTGGCTACATAGAAAAGCTGGTCAAAAGCGAGTTGAGAGAAGAAATAACTCCAGCCAGTTTGGAGGTGCTGGCCGTTATAGCTTACCATGGCGGGGCCAACAGGGCAGTGATAGAATCTATACGCGGAGTAAATTCCAGCTATGCTTTAAGAAACTTGATGTTGCGTGGATTGATAGAAAAAGAAACCAACGACAAACACTTAACCAGCTATCGGGTGACTTTAGCCACCTTGCGCAAGCTGGGCTTGGAGAAAATGGAAGACTTGCCCAAGTTTAGAGAATTTCAGCAAGAGTTGGAGAGGGTGGAAGGATTATTGACAAACCAAAAGATTGAAAATGTCTAATTCCCAATTCCCAATTTCTAACAAAATGCCCAATGTCAAAATCCCAATGTTCAAAAGTAATTAGTCATTAGTCATTTGAAATTTTATTGGAAATTAGAAATTGATCATTGGAAATTTATGAAGAATCATAGATTATGAAACCAACTATTACCACTCTTGTGGTCTTCCTCTCGGCAATCCCGCTGTTATTAATGTCTTATCACCTGGGCACTCCCGAGCAGTTTTCGCACACTAAAATAGCAATCGGTGACTATCTAAACCGTCCGCCTTTGGGCTCGGTCCTGGGGTTGCCAACCCGGGCCCAAATACCCGAGCCGCAGCCCCAACCCCAGCGCCAGGCCGGGGTGGCCGATTTAGACATTCAGGCACGCTCGGCGCTGGCTTGGGACATAAACTACGATCTAACCCTGTTTGTCAAAAATATGGAGGAAATGCGCCCCATAGCTTCGCTCACCAAACTGGTTACGGCCGCGGTAGTATTGGACCAGGCTCAACCAGAGGAGGTAGTTACGGTATCTTCGGCCGCCGTGGCACAGGAAGGTGTGAGCGGGAATCTGTATCCGAGCGAGGAGTTGAAAGTGCATGATCTTTTAGCGGCCAGCTTGTTGGAATCAAGCAACGATGCCGCTTTCGCTTTGGCCGAGTATGTTGGCCAAAAAATACCTTATCTGTCGCAGAACCCGCCGCTTTCCAACCAACAAGTTTTTGCCAGAGCCATGAACGAAAAATTTGCCCAGCTTGGGCTAACTCAGAGTTATTTTACCGATCCGGCGGGGCTGGATGATCGGAACAGTTTCAGTTCGGCACACGATCTAGTGCGGTTTATAAAATATCTTAGAACCAATCCCCGGTACAATCTGATTTGGCAGATCCTTCAGTTAAAAACTTACAAGACCCAATCTGCCGATGGCCGGATACGGCACGAATTCAAAACCACCAATCCTTTTTTGGAAGAGTTTGGCAATGTGATTGGCGGCAAAACCGGCTACACCGGCCTGGCTTTGGGCAACATGATATTGGTTATGTTCACCCCCGATAACACCAGCGAGGTTATCTATGTGGTTTTAGGATCATCCGATCGCTTTGGTGACACCAGAAAATTGGTAGAATGGGTTGGGCAGGCTTGGAGCTGGCCGACAGGACAATGATAAATGACAAATGACTATGACAATGACGATTGACAATGACTATGACAATTACGGATGACAATTATGGATTCAGGTTCAGGGAATGGGATATTTATAAAGATGCCCGATCTTTTAGAGTTGAAATCAATAAACTTTTGAGCACATATCCTAAGGAAGAAAAATATGTGTTAGTTGATCAAACAAAGCGGGCACTTAATTCTATAGTGCTTAATATCGCCGAGAGCGCCAACAAAAATACTGATAAGGATATGCGGCTATATATTAACAGAGCTCATTGTTCTTTGGATGAGGTTGTGGCGTGTCTAGATTGTGCCCTTGATGATAGTTATATTTCGAAGGATAGATATCACGACGCAATGCAGTTGGCAAGCAGTTTGGCCAAAAGACTCCGTGGCTTTACTTCACACTTATCCAAGGTCGATAGTCATAGTCAACAGTCATAGTTATCGT
>CAZGLK010000016.1:5927-15754 GCA_964526375.1 uncultured Candidatus Saccharibacteria bacterium
TTTACTTCACACTTATCCAAGGTCGATAGTCATAGTCAACAGTCATAGTTATCGTCATCCGTCATAGTAATCATGGACTTAATCACTTTCCAAGTTACCCGCATTCTGGCTTTGGCCTTTGGCGCTTTTGCGCTGGCCATATTTTTAACGCCGGCTTGGACTCACTTTTTGTACAAATACCGGCTGGGCAAGCAAATTCGCACCGAGGGCGCGCCGATTTTCGCTTCGCTCCATAAAACCAAAGAGGGCACGCCCACCATGGGCGGGGTGCTTATTTGGTTTACCGCTGCTGTGCTGATTTTGCTGCTCGGCCTAGCAAGTAAGTTTTGGCCGGTCAGCTGGCTGGCTCAATTCAGTTTTCTGTCGCGAGCCCAAACCCTGCTGCCTTTGGGGGTGTTAATTTTTTCGGCCGTTATCGGCTTGGGTGATGATCTTTTGGGTGTTTTTAAAATAGGTCCCAACGGCGGGGGACTGCGCATGAAACATCGGCTGTTGCTTTACGCCGGGGTGGCCATTGTTGCCGCGTTGTGGTTTTACTATAAACTTGAGTGGAGCGTGTTGAAAGTGCCATTCCTTGGCACTTTTGACATCGGCTTTTGGTTTATACCCGCGGCAGTTTTTATAATCGTAGCCACCGCTTTTTCGGTAAATGAGGCCGACGGCTTGGACGGCCTAGCCGGCGGCTTAATGCTGGTGGCCTTTGCCGGCTATGGCATTATTGCTTTTTTTGAACAACGCTATGATCTAGCCGCGTTATGCGCCGTGATCGTGGGCGGTCTGCTCTCTTTTTTGTGGTTCAATATTCATCCCGCCAGATTCTTTATGGGCGATACGGGCGCTATGTCGTTGGGCGTGACTCTGGCCGTTATTGCGCTGCTGACCAACGCGTCTTTAATTTTGGTGTTTTTGGCCTTTATCCCTATGGTGGAATCGGCTTCGGTGATTATTCAGGTGCTAAGCAAAAAACTGCGCGGCGGCAAAAAAGTTTTCTTGTCGGCGCCCATACACCACCATTACCAGGCCAAAGGCTGGCCCGAAACCAAGGTCACCGAAAGATTCTGGATAATCGCCGGCGCCATGGCTGCTATTGGTATTATCATTCAGCTTTTGGGGCAATGAGCGCTAAGAATGCCTATGGAAACCGCCGCGCCGCTTCTTTGTGGTTAAGAGGCCTGGCCTCCGTAGGAGGCCAGGCCTCTATACTATATGCTCGCTAGCCGTGTTAAAATAAAAACATAGACATCGATTTGTGACGAAATTGTGAACTATGACTTTTGACATTATCATCCGCAACGGAACTGTAATTGACGGCACGGGCAAGAAGACGGCTTATCAGGCCAATGTGGCCATCCACGGCGACAAGATTTTTGATGTGGGCAGTTTGGCCGGGGCGCGAGGCAGAATTGAAATAGATGCCAGTGGCTTGGCTGTTGCGCCCGGGTTTATAGACATTCAAAACCATTCCGACAGCTATGGCAGTCTGCTTAAAAATCCCGATTTGGAGAGCTTGGTGCGTCAGGGTATAACCACTATTCTATTGGGTCAGTGCGGCTCGTCTTTGGCGCCGCTCTTAAAAGGCTCGCTGGCTTCTATTCAAAAATGGACAGCCGTGGAGGGTGTTAATGTTAATTGGAGCAGTGTGGCTGAATTTCTGGCAATTCTATCGCAAAAACCGATTGGCGTTAATACAGCCACTTTAGTGGGGCACGCTACTTTAAGAAGAGATTTTGCTGGTGATACGGCTAGACCCCTCAACCACAAAGAACAGCTTCAAATGGGCGCCCTGCTTAAAAGATCGCTTCAAGAAGGCGCTTACGGTCTTTCTGTGGGTTTGGCTTACAGCCACGAACGGCTGGCCACAGAAGACGAACTGCTGGGCCTTTTAAAAATTGTGGAGGCCGAACGCGGCGTGGTCTCGTTCCATTTGCGCAACGAAGCCGACGAAATCACATCGGCGTTAAACGAGGTTATTGGCCTTTTGCACCACGCGCCGGTAAGATCAAAAATAAGCCATTTTAAAATTTTGGGAGAAAAAAATCCCGCTAATGCCGAAAAAGTTTTGCGTATGCTGGAAGAAGTTCAGCGCGACGGTTTGCCTTTGTATTTTGATGTTTTTCCCTACACCGCTTCGGCCATGGTTTTGTATTTGCTTTTGCCCGAGTGGGCCGCTTTGGGCGGGCGCAATCAGCTGATCAGCCGCATTAAAACTCCTGGCATTAAAAAAGACATAATTCGCGACCTGGCTCAAAAAAATTATCCCTACGGCGATATTGTGGTGGCATCGTCAGCGTTAGGGGCGAACTTTTTAGGCAAGAGCATTGCCGAAATTGCCGCCAATCAAAACACCGCTCCCGAAGAAGCCGTGTTAAATCTGGTTGCGGCCAGCCGTGATCAAACGGTGGTGTTTTGGCATGGCTTGGAAGAAAACATAGTGGAGATGTTTCTTGAACATCCTTTGGCTATGATTGCTTCCGACGGCGCCGGGCACAGTTTGGCCGATCACGCCGCCATGATTCCCCACCCGCGCTGTTTTGGCACCTCGGCGCGGGTGCTGGGGCATTTTGTGCGCGAGCGCAAAGTATTAACTTTGGAAGAAGCGGTCCATAAAATGTCCGGTCAGCCGGCGCAATGGCTGGGGCTTAAAGACAGGGGATTGGTGGCTAAAAATTATCGGGCTGATTTGGTTGTTTTTAACCCGCAGACCATAAGCGACGAGGCCAGCTATGCCAACCCTTTTAGATTCCCCCGGGGCGTTGAGCATGTTTTGGTAAACGGAGAAACAGCTTTTAGCTCCACCAGCGGGCACGGTGCTGGCTTGGCCGGGCAGGTGTTGCCTAAGTAATATGAAAGAAACCAGCAACAAAGCCGTTGTAACTTTTCAGATCACTACGGCTGTTTTGGTGCTTGTTGGAATTGCTTTTTTGGCCAATACCTCTATTCCAATTTCCCAATCCAATTTTGGTGAAAGCTACTATTACCTGCGGCATCAAGTAATTTTTGGATTGGGGCTGGGCCTGGCGGTTTTTTTTGTTTTTTCCAGAATAAATTATTTAGTTTTAAGGCGCTGGGCCTTGCCGGCGGTAATTGCGGTTGCGGTTCTGCTGGCCGCGGTGTTTCTGCCCAAGATTGGAATAACTTCTGGTGGCGCGCGTCGGTGGCTCAACATCGCCGGTTTTACCTTTCAGCCGTCGGAAATCGCCAAGCTGGCTCTTATAATTTATTTGGCCCATTGGCTGGAAACTAAAAAAAATAAAATAACTAATCATGGCTTGGTTCTGCCGTTTTTGGCCTGGGTGGGGCTGGTCGGCGGACTGGTTTTGCTGGAGCCAGATTATGGAACCTTTACTTTAATAGCGGTGGTGGCGCTGGCCATGTATTTTGGCGCCGGCGCCAAGATCAAACCCATATTGCTGACAGCGTTGATCGGCGGCGTTATTCTGCTGGGATTGATGCTGGCCGAACCGTACCGGCGGGCGCGCGTGCTTTCATTTTTTAATCCTCAACATGACGTCGCCGGCGTGAGTTACCAGCAAAATCAAGCGCTGATCGCCATCGGTTCAGGCGGGCTTTGGGGCAAAGGTTTAGGCAAGGGCGTGCAGAAATACAGTTACTTGCCCGAAACAATCGGGGATTCCGTCTTCGCGATCATTTCCGAGGAGTTTGGTTGGCTGGGTGCGGTTGTTATACTAGGCATATTTTTAATTTGGATTTTGAGCTGTCTTAAAATTGCCGCTCGGTCGCGCCATATTTTTGGCCATCATCTGGCTTTAGGCATTGCCGCTTGGATTGGCCTGCAGACTTTTTTTAATGTTTTGGGCATACTCGGCCTGATTCCTTTTTCGGGCATACCCCTGCCGTTTATCAGCTACGGCGGCACCGCTTTGGTGACCGAGCTGGCCGCGGTGGGTATTATAGTTAACATCGCTAAAAACAAGTGAGGCCTCCGATCAATCATCTGACAGACTGTTATGCGTTTTAGCACGAGCATGCGATCGCCTGCCTACCGCAGGCAGGCATGCTCGTGCTAGGTATCTGGTCCGAGCTTTGCCCGTGGGTAGCTTGCTAGTAAGTGGAGGATACATGAATTATCACTACTCCACGCTCAATCTCATTTTATGTCATTACCATACGATCGTTTGTTAATGATATAAAATGATAGGATTAGATTCCAAACAAGCAAATCATGTCATTAGTATACGATCGTATGCTAATGATAGAAATTGATAGTACCTCCTAATGGAAAGGTAAGCTCTCTATTTTATCAGTGCTTTGGTTGTTCGATCAAATAGGTTATAATCCAGTCATGAGAGAAACGCGAATTTTACTAGCCGGCGGAGGAACAGGCGGGCATGTGCTGCCGCTGGTGGCGGTGGCCAGAGCCATCAAAAAAGCCGCGCCGGACGCGAAGGTCTACTTTATCGGCCCCGAGGAGTTCCCGTTGGATGAATTAAGAACAGAGGGGGTGATTGTTAAAAAAATCATCGCGGCGGGAAAAATACGCCGCTACTTTTCACCGCTCTATGTTTGGGAACTGATAAAACTGCCCCTGACCGCGCTGGAGTCTTTTGTCAAAGTTTTGCTAATAAACCCCGATGTTGTTTTAGGCAAGGGCAGTTACGGCAGCGTTCTACCAATACTGGCCGCACTTTTAATAGGCAAAAAAGTAATTCTGCACGAATCCGACGTTAGGCCCGGGCTGGCCAACAGATTTCTTTCCAAATTCACCAACCATATTGCGGTATCTTTTGAAGAAACAAAAAAATATTTTCCCAATAAAAATATTATCATCACCGGCAATCCAATACGACTTAAATACCGGGCTCTCGCCCGATTTGAAGCCGAGAAGATTCTAAATTTTTCGGCCAATAGAAAAACAATTTTTGTGAGTGGCGGCTCACAAGGTGCCCAGAGAATCAATCGGGCTGTTTTAGATTCTTTAGAGGAGTTGCTAAAAAATTACGCCCTAATTTGGAGTACTGGTGAGAACAACTTCAGAGAAATCAAATCAAAAGCAGGGGATAGCAACAACTTAAAAATTAACCCATTGTTCACAGAGAAAGAGATGGCTGCCGCTTACGCATTGTGTGATGTTGTGGTCGGCCGGGCTGGTTCCGGCACAATTTTTGAGGCGGCCGCCTTCGGCAAGCCGGCCATTCTTATACCCATAGAAAGCGCCGGCGATCATCAGCTTTATAATGCCCAAGCTTATGCCGGCCCCGGCGCCGCTAAAATTCTAAGAGAATCTGAACTCTCTCCGGAGACATTTTTAAAAACTCTGCATGACTTAATAGCCCATGACACATTACTCTTCCAGATGAGCCAAAATGCGCAAAAATTTGCTAGAATAGATTCAGCGGAACAGCTTGCTAAAATCCTATTAGACCTATAAGACTTATATGATCAATAAAGTACGGACAAGAATAGCTCCCAGTCCCACCGGACCATTTCATGTTGGTAACGCCCGAACGGCCTTGTTTAATTTTTTGTTTACCAAAAAACACGGCGGCCAGATATATTTAAGAATAGAAGACACCGATAAAGAACGATCCCGGCTAGAGTACGAGGACGATATTATCGCTAGCTTAGAGTGGCTGGGCATTCAGTGGGATGGGGAAGTAATCAGACAGAGTGAAAGAGGCAACATTTACAAAAAATATCTGGAAAAACTTTTGGCTGAAGGCAAGGTCTTTTACTGTTTCCATCCCGCGGAAGAGTCAGACAAAACCGTGCCTCTGCCGCCGCACATCTGTGATCATAAACATCTAACCACGGCTGATCTGGAATCCCGCCGTCTGGAAGAGGGGATAATTAGGTTAAAAAATCCCGGCGGCACAATCTCATGGCCCGATATTGTTCGCGGCGAAGTTTCCTTTGAGGCAGAACTGCTGGGGGATATCTCGTTGGCCAAAGACTTGGACACCCCCCTTTACAATTTTGCTGTGGTTGCGGATGATCACGAGATTCAGATAACTCATGTGATAAGGGGGGAAGACCACATCTCCAACACCCCTAAACAAATCTTGATCCAGCAGGCATTGGGCTTTAGCCAACCGCAATACGCTCACCTGCCACTAATACTCGGCTCGGATCGTTCTAAACTCTCCAAACGGCACGGCGCAACATCACTGCACGAATACGCACAGCAAGGCTACCTGCCTGAAGCTATGGTAAATTTTCTAGCGCTTTTGGGCTGGCATCCGCAAAATAACCAGGAACTCTTCAATATAGAGGAATTGATTGAGGGATTTGATCTTGAGCGTGTTCAAAAAGGCGGGGCGATTTTTGACATTGATAAACTGGATTCCATAAACCATCACTATATCAAAAAGTTGCCCCTAGAAGATTTGTCAGACCTATTAAAGCCGTACCTGAACGAATTTAACCCCACAGTCAATCAGCTGTCTAAGATGGCCCAGCACTTTAAAGAGCGACTTAAAAAATTGTCAGACATTAAAGAACTAGCCAGTTATATTTTTGAACTGCCCGACTACGAACCCAAACTGCTATGCTGGAAAAACGCCTCGCCTAAAGAGACCATAGAAAATTTGAAGCTGGTCAAACAAAAATTGGAAGAGCTGGCTGAAGCCCAATTTGATGTTGATTGCCTAACCACCGAACTAATGCCGCTGGCCAACCAAAAAGGCAGGGGAGAAGTGTTGTGGCCATTGCGAGTGTCCCTCTCTGGCTTAGACAAATCCCTAGGGCCGTTTGAGATGATGGAGATTATAGGTAAATCACAGACTCTATCTCGAATCCAATTAGCTTTAGAAAAATTGTCTTAGACCAGCCCAGACGTCCGACCACTGTTTCCCAGTGGTCGGACGTCTTTTTTGATTAATAGACTGTAGCCGAATGTCCTATAACCTACATTGTGCGACATTCTGTTATCAAACTAACAAGCACTCCCCGACCCCAAATTTTATTCCAAACCCGGGCAATTGCCGGCGGGTCGGAAACCAGCTTGTTGGGCCTGGAGAATAGAGGCAAAGAACATCTTATTGGTGTCGCTCATTCTTAATGCGCCCGGGCAATCTTCAAAATGATAAATCTTGCTTTGCTTGTTGCCCACAATTTTTCTTTCTGCCACTTCCCTACTTTCATTGGTGTCGGGATCTTGACTTGTTGCTGATTGACTTGTAAAACTTTTCTGCTCGGCGGATTCGCCCGTGGCAATTTTACTTAAGTCAGTTGTGTTAACCAGAGTGCTCTTTATATCTAACGCTGGAGAACTATACTTGGCACTCAAGCGGCCCAAGCCAAAACCGATCAAGCCCACCATGGTTATGACCAAAACTAAAAACAAACTTTCCTGATAAAGTTTTATTCTCTCCCACAAACGGCGCATTGAGTTAATTTTAGCACAAAAAAGCGGCTTGTTAATCAAGCCGCTAAAAGAACTTGGCTATTATGCGCTCCTCTCAAGACCATCCAGGCATTCCAAAACACCCTTGCCCAAACGATCTCGGCGCACCTCTCCTATCCCCTGCACCCGCAGGCTTTCTTCGAGCACAGCTAGTATCTCCGCGCACAGAAATTTATTTTCCCCGCGGGCGACTCCGATGGCCTGCTTAATATGGCCGACTGTATAAACATCTTTTGCCATAACACCTCCGCTGATCAGAAAGAGTCAAAGCCGAAAAATACCATGCCGAGGCGCGAAGCGCCGAGGCAATCTCTTTCAATTTCGCTGAATGTAAAACTTGGCGGAGAGGCAGGGATTCGAACCCTGGATGCCATTTCTGGCATACACGCTCTCCAAGCGTGCGCTTTAGACCGCTCAGCCACCTCTCCAACTCTGCCCAATTAATAGACTATTCAAAGGATAACGGATAACATATATGTGGGTCAATCAAAACCAGAAGATTTCTATTTCCCGCGATCACCTGCCTGCGGTAGGCAGGCTGGAAATAGAAACCTTCTTTACTTTAGTCACTATACTTTGAGTTGGTCCAGAGCAGCAATTCTCTCCTCTATAGGCGGGTGGGTGGAGAAAATTTTTACAATCCAGGGAAGTTTTTGTTTTGAGTCGGGGATGCCATCTTGGTTGCGATCGGCGCCGAAGGGGCTTTCAAAAAATAAGTGGGCCGTGGCGTTGGTGGCGGTTCGCACCGGCCGGGAGTAAGACGATATTTTCCGCAAAGCCGAGACCAAGCCCTCGGGATAGCGGGTCAGCAATACGCCCGAAGCATCCGCCAAAAACTCGCGCTTGCGCGAAATCGCCAAGTGAATCAGCGAGGCAAAAATAGGCGCTAGAATTGAAAGCAGTATGCCTATTAAAACTATCGGGCCGCTTGAGCGCCTATCATCGCGATCCCCCATTCCTCCGAACCACAATGACCTCATAAACATATCGGCAACAATGGAAACGAAACCAACTAGCACCACGGCGATGGTTGAAACCAGCATATCGCGATTGCCGATGTGTGATAATTCATGTGCCAAAACCCCTTCCAGTTCGGAACGGTCCAGCCGCTCCAAAAGCCCCGAGGTTACCGCCACCACGGCATTTTTAGGATTGCGGCCGGTGGCAAAAGCGTTGGGCGCGGGATCGTCAACCAAGTAGAACCGAGGCATGGGCAAGCCGGCGGTAATGGTTAAATTTTCCAGGACGCGATACAGTTCTGGGTTGGATTTAAGCTCTACTGGCTTGGCTTTGTGCAAGGCGAGGGCTATTTTGTCTGAAAACCAATAGCCGATTACATTCATCAGAACGCTAAAAACAACCGCAATGTAGAGTATGCCCGGATTGCCGTAAATCTGGCTAAATAGCCAGCCAATGCCGATAACGATGCCAAAAAACACGGCCATCAAGAACCATGTTTTGCGGATGTTGGCGGATTGGTGAGTATACAAGGTCATATACAAAACTACAAAACGTTAAGGGTTGAACGGATACGAAACCCGTATCGTTTAGAGTCAGACGTTTAACGTAGCCATTTTACGAAACCGGCATCGTAGCCCTTAGACGATTTACGGCTTTAGAATTTTATCGAGACTGGTTCCTGCGCCGGCGAGGCGTCGTCCAAATCAAAAAACTCTTTTTGCTTAAACCCAAACAGGCCGGCCACGATGTTTGAGGGAAAACTTTCTATGGCAGTGTTAAGATCGCGCACATTGCCGTTGTAAAAGCGCCGCGCGGCCTGAATTTTGTTTTCGGTGTCGGCCAGTTCCCGCTGTAAATCCAAAAAATTGGCGTTGGCTTTAAGATCAGGATAATTTTCGGCCACGGCAAAAAGCGTTTTAAGGGTGCCGGCCAAAACATTCTCGGCTTGGGCCTGATCCGGCGCAGTTTGGGCGCCCATGGCCTGGGTGCGAGCTTGGGTAACTTTCTCAAACACCTCACGCTCATGGCCCATATAGCCCTTGACCGTTTCCACCACATTGGGAATAAGATCGTATCGCCGCTTTAACTGGACTTCAATGTCCGACCAGGCCTCTTCGGCCCTGTTGCGCCGCCTTATCAAGGCATTATAGACGCCGATAAATACTAGTATCACCAGCCCAATGGCTCCTAAAATTATGTAAAGAGTTAGATTGTTCATAGTGGAACTATTATATCAGTGAGCGATACCGAAAATCAAGTCCATCCAGAATTGAGCACTGCATCTCACTTCTAAAGGTCAAGCACGAAACTAACTCGTTTCGTAATTCACATTTTTCTAAATTTTGCGTTACGCGTGCAGATACATTGGAAAGAGAATTGATCTAAAGATACAAGACTATCAGTATGCCGCCAAGGTAGCATGCGTATGTTGGAGATGTCAATAGGCAATGCACAAGATGAGATACATCGGTAACACCCTTAATTTACCTTGGTCTGGTAAGAT
>CAZGLK010000017.1:0-15709 GCA_964526375.1 uncultured Candidatus Saccharibacteria bacterium
TTGGTAAATACACTGTACTTGTCGCTCACGCGGATATCGTATCCATAAGAGGATAATCCGAAAGATATTATCCCATCACTGACCTGGTGATCCACAAACGGCTTTATCATTTCGTGATCCAAAGCCATCTGCCGAATCCAACTATCCGACTTTATACCACCCATAACTGCCTCCTTTCAAAAAGAACTGCCTGTTGATCCTACTCACTACTCACTACCAACTACTCACTACTCACTTAACCTCTATCCCCATCGACCTCGCCGTGCCCTCGATGATTTTAACCGCTGCGTCAAGATTATCGGCGTTCAAATCGGCCATTTTCCTTTCGGCGATTTCACGGACTTGGTCTTTAGTAACTTTCCCCACCTTAATCTTGAACGGATCTTTAGAACCCTTAGGCGCTTTAGCCGCCTTTTTTAACAACGCCGCGGCCGGCGGGGTTTTGTATTTTAAGTCAAAGGTTCTGTCTTCGTAGATGGTTATTTCCACCGGAATAATATCATCGCCTTGGTCGGCCGTGGCCGCGTTAAAGCGCGAGCAAAAATCCTGCAGATTAAGCCCATGCGGACCCAAAGCCGTGCCCACCGGCGGGGCCGGATTGGCTTTGCCAGCAGGGAGCTGGAGCTTAACTATAGTCTTTACAAGTTTTGGCATAGGTTTATAGGGTTAGTTGACTAGTTTACTAGTTGACTAGTTGACTAGTTTCAGTCGACTAGTCGGTTACTTATTAAGAAACCTTATGTAACCATAGATTGCTTTTTTCAACTCTATATAACCATTTGCAATCTTTCGAGACAAATCAACACTCAAGAATCCCTTCTCGCCACATCTAAGAATATTACTCTCGGTTTCTTCAGCTTCACTAATAGCATTATCTCTGAGAATATGACACTTTTCTTTAACGGATTTCTTGTTATAAGCCTCGGCGATATTGTTTGAAACCGAACTTGATGATCTTCTTAGTTGATCCCGCGATCTATAAAACTCGTCCTTGGGGAAATTTTTAGTTGCCTCGTGAATATCAAATTCCAGTTCTTTGGCCATCTGATATATCTTCAAATTTTCAAGTCCCGTGGCCATAAAAACTAGTCAACTGATTTAAGACTAGACAACTAGTAAACTAGTTTTCTAGTTAGCTAGCTAGTTAGTTAAAAACTAGTCAACTAGTAAACTAGCCAACTATCAGATCTTCTTAATCTGTAGAAAATCAAGCTCCACCGGCGTTTCGCGGCCGAACATACTCACCAAAACTTTAATCTTGCCCTTGCCCTCATCCACCTCCGAAACCCGGCCGTCGAAATCCTTAAAGGGACCATCGGTTATTTTTACCGCATCCCCCACCGCCACGTCAATCTTGTATTTGGGTTCCTCTATACCCATACGTTTCTGCAGTTCGGCGATTTCCTCGGGCGCAACCGGAATGGGCGTGGTGCCCGAGCCCACAAAACCGGTTACCCGAGGCGTGTTGCGGGCCACATACCAAGAGTCGTCGGTAACAATCATTTCCACCAAAACATAGCCCGGGTAAATTTTTTCTTCCACCACGCGCCTGCGGCCGTTCTTTATTTTTATTTTCTTTTCGGTGGGCACCAAAACATTAAAAATCTTGTCCTGCATGCCCAAAGATTCAATGCGCTGGCGCAAATTACGGGCCACCGTGTCTTCGTAGCCCGAATGGGTATGCAATACATACCAGTTTTTGCCGAATTTTGATGTTTGCTTTGCCATCTATTAGTTATCTAGTTTTCTAGTTTGTTAGTTTAGCTATCCAGTCAGTCAATTGGTTTAAAACTAGTCAACTAGTAAACTAGCCAACTATTTACCTATAAAACAAACCTATTCACCAGCCACGAAAATGCAAAATCCAATCCGCCCAAAAACACGGCCACGGCCAAAGACACCGCAATCACCACCGCGGTGTAACGGATGGTTTGCTCGCGGGTAGGCCAGTTGACTTTAGCCAATTCCAGCCGAACCTCTTTTAGATACAACACCAATTTATTAAACACTCATGTATACGAACAGCGAATCAACCCGAACATTACTAATTGTGAAAAGCCTATTCGTATATTCGTAAAGATTCGTAATTCGTAGCCTCTAAAAAACGGCCCCCAGGCCATCTGGCTTCAGTCTATTACACCAACCACCAAAGAGTCAAGAGGATAAAAAGACCCCGACGACCTTTGGAGTCATCGGGGTATTTGTAGAAACCGCTCCTCTCGCGGAGGAACTAGGCTGACGCCTCGTCCAGGCCAACAACATTAGACATCTCTGGAAAAGACCCCTTCCAGATCGCCTTGAATTGCTGGCTTGTGAGCGAGAGATCGACTACAATTCCCGCTTTCAGATAAGCCGCCGCCATCCTCTGGAAGGCAAGCCAGTCAAGGTATTGTGTTCCCCACACAATATCCTTGATGTTCACAGAACCGTTGTTCCGGTACAGCGAAACGCTTATGGCATGAGCCTGCCGTCCGATTTTGAGCACACCCTGGTGCTTCGTCTGATACCCCAACAGCAAGACTGGTGTATCATCCTCCTCCGCAGAAGTCTCCTCTGTTTCGGTTTCCATAAAATAAAATCCCTCTTTTTTGGTGGTGAAATACTTACGCGCGGCCTATGGCCGCATTTCCTCCTCACCCCCCTTGCTTGGTGGTAGTTGGTGATATATTTTTTCCTTGTCCCGGCGATCACCTCCTTTGATTAAGGATTAAGGGTGGTTTGTCTTGTATTTAAGGTCTGACCTCTACAGGAGGTCAGACCTTGGATTTTGTTTTTGGATTTTGTTTTTGAAAAAAACGGCCGGGAGAGAGTTCTACAAATAACCGGCTGGGGAGGACAACCGGTCACCACCAGTGAACTCTCTCCCACCGTCGAGGGATCTATATAAGGTACTATTACTTTATTCCATACTAAACCCGCGCTTACAAAGAGTCAAGAAGCATCTGTTCTGTCCGAGATCTGGGAGATCTGGGTAACCTAGATCTCGTAGGTTTCTATTTCCCGCGATCGCTGGAAATAGAAACCTAGAATAGAAACCTAGAGATGTGATCTATACTTCCCAGTGCCTGGTATGGAGACAAAGCGCCTATACATCCAAATTCTTAACGGCCTTAGCGTGGGTTTGAATGAATCTCTTGCGGGGAGCTACCTCCGTGCCCATCAAAATGTCAAAAATCTTGTCGGCTTCGGCGGCATCTTTAATGGTTACTTGCCTTAAAACCCTAACGGCCGGGTCCATGGTGGTTTCCCAAAGTTGTTGAGGGTCCATTTCGCCCAAACCCTTATAGCGCTGAATGGAAACGCCTTGCGGTGAGCCAGCCTGCCCTGAAACCTGTTGAAGGGTCGAACCGCCGCTAACTTTCTCACCCTCGGCCGCCTTATCCGCTTCGGTGCTCTCTGACAAATCTTCCTCGCCGGCGTCCTGGCCCAATATTCTAATTTTGAGCTTGGAGCTTGGAGCTGGGAGCTTGGAACGCGAGATTTCCTGAACAACCTTTTCTTTCTCGGTATCGGAATAAACATAGCGAACATCTTTGCCCTTCTGAACGCGGTACAAGGGCGGCTGGGCAATATACAAATAGCCCTGATCAATAATTTTAGGGAAGTAGCGGTAAAACAAAGTTAAAAGAAGCGTGCGGATATGCGCGCCATCCACATCGGCGTCGGTCATTAAAACAATGCGGTGGTAGCGGACCTTTTCTATGTCAAACTCATCGGCAATGGCGCTTCCTAAGGCAATCACTAAGGCCCTTATCTCTTTATTGGCCAGCATCTTGTCCAGCCGCGACTTTTCCACATTCAAAATCTTGCCCCGCAAGGGCAAAATGGCCTGAAAAATTCGGCTGCGTGCCATCTTGGCACTGTTATGCACAAATACACCAGAGGCCAAAGAGAAATTATGCGTACCTTCAACTTCCAAATCATACACATCCATTCTTTTATTTTCAGAGACTATCTTTTTGATGCGGTGATTATACTGTTGCACGGCTTCAACTGCTCTCGCATCATCACCGCCAAAGAATCGCTCGCATATCGTACTGAACCGCAACAACGTTTTATCGTTCGTTTCAAGACGCATTCTTTGATATTCCCGTAAATCAACTGCTCCCTTTTGTTGATATATAGAATGCAATACAGCAAGCGCCTTATGCAGGTACGTTTTGTCGTACGCTTTCTTTCGCTTTACCCGAAATTCAAGAGTCCATTGCTCTTTTGTTTTTTCGCTTCGCCACTGGCGCAAGTCCTCGTCACTCCACTGATCCATGGCGAGTAAGCGCAGTTCTTCTCTTTTTTCCGGATGATCCTTAAAGAATCGGGTTACCCGTTCTGCCTGCTTTTTTTTGTTTTCCTGATTACGCCAATACTTTTTCTGCTCCTCATTCAAAAACTTTATATTCTTTTCCCGGTATTCGGCATTGTTCCGGTAGAACTCCAAAAACCTGCTCGCCATGTATACTTTATACTCCTCATTGTCCCACTGCTTTTTAGCGCGCGCGCTTAATACGGCTCTCATCCCGGTCTGAGACATAACAGCACTCATTTTTTTTCTGAATTCCGGAGTTTGGTGTAATTGTCTTGTTTTTTCTTTAACATCCGGCCGGTGGATCGTTTTGTCCAAAATTTCCCTGTGCAACTGCAAATGATCTTCTTTTGAAACCCGAACTAGATTATCGGGATTATTATTGCGCTTGTTAAAATCTATATGATGCCGGTGCTCGCCATCTTTTTCATGATACACTCTTTTTGCAAGATTATACCGATCAGTCAGCACATGCGTAAAAATCCATTTGTGAATGGCAGGATTCAACACCATCTCGTACCCCTCAACGGTAATCCTGCCCCCTAGCTTGGAAATCTTTCTTCGTAGCGGCATAAGTGAATCATCTCGCGTCAAGTGACGAGCTTCTTTATAGGAACCGTCCCGCAACATGAACGCATGATCAGGAGTGCAGGTAATTGATTCACCTGTGTCTAAAACAACTGTAATAACATCCGCATTCTTGCGGGTAACGCGCGGATGTCTGATGGGAGTAATTCCGACACTGCCGTCTGATTGGATGGTATAGCAATAATTCTGCTTTCCTTGATCATGTTCTTCGACCAGTTCTCTAAAATTGATGTCTCTCCCGTCAGCAAGAGCAATTTTAGTATCACCGGAAAAACAACCGCCGGCGCTGTCGCCTTCCACTATAAAAAGTTCCGACTCGGCCGGCTCGCGATTGGAACAATCCGCCAGCTTGCCCGGCAAAGCCAGGCCCTCTAAAACACCCCTGCGGATAACGGTTTCCCGGGCCGCCTTGGCGGCTTCGCGCGCCTTTTTGGCCAAGATCGTTTTCTCCAAAATTGTGCGGGCCTCACCGGGGTTTTTCTCCAAAAACTCGGCTAGCGTCTCGGCTACTGCCGCTTCCACAGCCGTGCGGGCCTCGGGGTTGCCCAACTTAGCCTTGGTTTGGCCCTCAAATTGCGGCTCGCGCAATTTAACCGAAACAATCACAGTCAAACCCTCGCGCACGTCCTCGCCGGTTAAGTTGTCGTCGGAGTCTTTAACAAAACCATTCTTGCGGGCATAGTCGTTGAGCGTGCGGGTTAGAGCGGTTCTAAAACCCGTTAGATGCATGCCGCCCTCGGGCGTGTGGATGTTGTTGGCAAAGGAATACTCCAAACCCTGAAAATCCTCGGTATATTGAAAAGCCACCTCCACGGCCATGCCTTCTATGTTTTTGTCGCAATAAAAAACATTTTCCTGTTTGTTAACTTTGGCCTGGTTAAGATGACGAATATACGAGACTATGCCGCCTTCAAAATAGAAGCTGTAGTTTAGGGCCGGCTTGACCCGTTCGTCCGTCACAGCAATTCTTACGCCCTTGGTTAAATAGGCCTGCTGGCGCAAATGATCTAAAATTTTGGAGTAAGAAAACTTTATTTCCTTAAAAATTTCGTCGTCGGGCTCAAAAGTAACCGTGGTGCCGCTGCGAGAGCACAGCTCCACCTTCTTGACTTTGGCCTTGGGCACGCCGCGGCTGTACTCCTGCGCCCACAAAGCGCCGTCGCGGCAAACCTCGGCCTTGAGCCATTTGGAAAGAGCGTTGACCACCGAAACGCCGACACCGTGCAAACCGCCGGCTATTTTGTAGGACTCGCCGCCAAACTTGCCACCGGCGTGCAGAGTGGTCATTACGGTTTCCAAAGCCGATTTTTTGGTTTGATGGTGCGTCTCTACGGGAATGCCCCGGCCATCATCACGCACCCGCACCCGCTCGCCTTCCAAAATAGCTGCTTCTATGTTTTTGGCATAGCCGGCCATGGCCTCGTCTATGGAATTGTCCACAACCTCCCACACCAAATGATGCAGGCCGTCCACGCCAGTGGAGCCAATGTACATGCCCGGCCTCTTGCGCACAGGCTCAAGGCCTTCTAAAACATAGATGTCTTTGGCTGTGTAGTTGTTGTTATTGGACATACGATTGATAAAATAATCCTAAACCACTAATTTATCCGAATGCTCCAAATTACTTAATTACTGGGTTACTTAATTACTTTTTCTCTATTCGGAGCGTTGGGATACATTAGGATTTTTTGGATTATGTTATCTGACTTCTGCCCCAAACTGGGCCGCCGTTTCTTGGTAAATTTTGTCTTGCAGCGGATCCACCTCCGCCGTGGTCAGCGTCCGTTCGTTGGAGCGGTAAATAATTCGGTAAGTGTAGCTGATTTTATTTGCGCCGAATTTTTCGGGGTTTTCGTATTTGTCTAACAATTGGACTTCTTCAACCAAATCGCCGCCGATGTCTCTAATCAAGTCAAAATAGTTGTTGGGCACAAAAGCCCGCTCAACAACAAACGATATGTCACGGGTGATCGGGGGGAACTTGGAAACTTCTTTGAATTTGTTGCCAAGTCTCAACTGCCGTTTCACCCGTTCATCTTGCGACCACAGCAGGCGAATGTCGGGCAAATCCATGCTCACAATAGCCAAACGCTCCAAGCCAAAACCGAAAGCCCAGCCGTTGTATATTTTTGAATCAACGCCCAATTTGTCCAAGACACTGCCCTTCACCACGCCGCTGCCCAAAATTTCAATCCACTTGCCCTCGCGCTCAATTTCCATTTCAATGCTCGGGTCAGTATAAGGAAAAGTATCTTCATTGAAACGATATTTAACATCTGCGCCGAAAACGGCCCGGGCAATGCTGGCCAGCACATTTTGAAGATCGGCCGTAGTGATGATTTTCTGATCTTTGGGCGCAAGATACCAACCGTCCATCTGGTGAAAAACATTCATATGCTGGCGGTCAATCTCATCTTTGCGGTAGACCTTGCCGAAGGAGAAACAGCCAACGGGTTCTTTAGCGGCGATTCTTTTTTTGACTTGCTCGTCGTTAAGGTAGTAATACCACATCACCGTGGTATGCGTGCGTAGAACATTATCGTCGTCAATATAGTAAGTGTCTGATCGGGAGCGGGAGGGGTGATCGGCCGGAAAATCAAACAGGTCAAAGCCTACTTCAACCGACACGATTTCCGGAACTTCAACAACATCAAAATCCTTAAAATCGGGCTGCTTAAGAATGTTCTCAACCATTTCATTGATGGGACTTGCGGGCAGGCGTGACAAGTCGGGCATGGCTAAATACCGCTTCAAGCGCAGGCTTTCGGGATCGGCTTTTGACTCCAGCGCTTTTTGTAGTGCCTCGGCTTCGGCTGATTTTACAACTATATTCATGATCAAATCGGAAATCCTAAACAGAATCTACCGCGTTTAACGTTGAAGGGTTACGATGCCCGTTTGGTCTAGCGGTTACGTCAGACGTCTTACTCTCAACGATACGGGTTTCGTTGCCGATTAACGTTTAACGATACTATTTTTGTGCTTTGTACTTTTACTGATAAACTCGCCTCAACAACCAATACTCCGCCCCCACAACCAAAATTAACAACGGCACCGCAACCCACACCCTCAATAATCCAAAGTGTCCCAGCCACAAATAACCCTGAATCAGCACTGCCAACAACGCCGCTTCGCGAAAAGCCATAGCCAAAATACGGTTAAAATTTTGCGGGTTAATGTACTTGCGCCTCAACCACACCCCCAGCCAACCCAAACCGCTTACCACCAGCAGAAGCGCCATCGCCGAGAAAAGAATAAAGCTGGACAGGGTGGTTTTGAAGGGGTTTATAAAAACAACAATGGCTCCCAGCGAAGCTAGGGAAACCACAAAAACAACCCCCAAACTTAGCTTCAAAAGCCTTAATTCCACTCTCTAATTTTAGCAAGATTTGATCTGCCAAGCAAGGGAAAGTCTGACTTCCCAAGCCCAGTAACTTAACTAGTTAAGTTACTGGGCAAGCGCAAAAAAGCCCCAAGTTGCGTTAGCAACTTGGGGCCAGGCGGAGACGAAGAACATCGTTACAGCCGAGGTAGTAATATCGGCTGGGTTTCGGACAAGAAAGAAAGCGGCACGGCTTGGCCTATGGGCAAGCGGGTGGCTACAATCGCAGGCGCCCCCAACTGTACCTTGGTGATAGAAAGTCCGATGTTTTGGTTAACCAGACTATCTAGATCAAGAGACTGGTTGATTACGCAACCAATCAGAAAAAACCTGCTTGACGCTTTGGGAACAGCCACCCACAGTTGCAGAGTGGCCTCGTTGGCGGCATTGAACACCGCTGACCCGCGCACCTTAAACAAAAGCTGATTATTCTCACCCAGCTTTTCCATCACGATCAAGGTATCGATCTGGAGTTTGTTTAAGGAGCCAACCACCTTTATACCCATTTCCTCAAGCTCAACCGTGTCCTCCGCAGCCGACGCTTCAAACACCGTAAAAAACTCCAACCTTTGCCGGCCGTCAAACACATAATAGGCGCTGGCAAACGCCTGCTTGAATGTTAGATTCGGTGCCGGGGGCGGAGGGGGTGGGGGCAACGGAGGGATAATCACCGGCTCGCCCGTCACCAATGCGGTGTCCCAAACCACATTGATGTTGGCCGGTGCAACGGCGGCCGGTTTCATTTTGATGGTTATTTGATAAGGCCTGCCTTTTTCTATAAGGACCACAACCCTACCAGATTGATAGATAATTATACCATCTCCATCGCGGTAAAATCCCTGAAACACCGTCGCCCCCACTTCAATGTTAACCGAAGCCGAAGCGGTGGCCTTGGCTAGATCAACCGCCAGAAATACCGTTCGCATTGATGGCTTGCTAAGGTTGTTTATAACAACATAAACTGCTGAATCCACAACAACAGCGCTCGTTGTATCATTAGAAGCAACAACTCTTGGCCGCGGCCGAGATGTCAACTCCTCCATCACCCGATCCGGTATCGGCACATTGATCTGTAGGTTGTAGTCCTGATCCACTTCGAGACCACTCGTTTCAACCTCGGTCCCAACCTCAGCCGGAGCCAGCGACTCCCGGCCGCAAGCCATCAAAACCAACCCGCTAACAACTACGCCAATAACGACTATAACCCGCATCTTGCCCTCCTTTGTGTAAATAAAAATGGTAAGGAACTTTTAGGCCTGTTCGCCCAAATCTGCCGAAACAGGCCTGCCTACCGCAAACATTCCAACTGCACCAACAACATACCAATCACCCCCAATCCTGTCAACCCCGCTCTTGAAGAAGATATGGGGAATAAATCTAAGTTTCTATTTAGGTTTCTATTTCCAGCGATCGCTGAAAACAGAAACCTTCTGGTTAGTGATATTCTGGAATTATAGAACCACAGAATCTTTTTCAAGGGCGGGGTAAAGAAATCCGCCAGAAGCTATGCTTCTGGCGGATCAGATTAGAACAACCGGCGCTGTGGGCTTATCACCGGCCTAGAGGGCGGGTCGGGCGGTAAATACTTTACCGGCTCAACCAAGGCATTGCCTATGTAAACCCTTTGCTTAAATATCCGGGTAAACCTATCGGCAAACAACTTGGTGGCTTGCGCTTCAGTGCAAGCCGCGATATGCCGTTTTTCCTCCGGCACTTCCCGCTCAATGGCGGTTTTCTCGTAGCCGATTTCAATCTCGCCCGAGATGCAAAAAACCCACATCGACACCACGCGCCGTCTTCTTTGTTTGTTCAAAAGAACCTCCTTTCTAAACGCGGGTTTGATACTCGCGGCTAAAAGTTTTCTCCACGGCCTCCAACTTTGCCTCCCGAACCAAACGTTTCAGTTTGGAACGCGCCCGACCGAAGGCACGGTGGAAAGTATAAAGCGCTTCCGGCTCACCACTCTCCCACTCATCCAGATAAGAATCCAATTTTTCCAGACATTTTACATCTTTGGATTCTATTCTGGTTTTGAACGGCTCCACCGGCACAACGCCCTTGAGAGCATTGACCACCATATTGCCGCCCTCCCCGGCGACTTCTTTGGCAACGGTCCGAAGAACACCACCATACTTATCAATAAGAGTGCGGCCGAGAAGAAGCTCATACTTCTCGATCTCCTTAATGATGTCGGCGACCTCGGACTCGTAACCACCTAAGGCCTCGTAGACCTTCTTTATCCGCTCCTCGGACTGGGCCACAATGCCCATAAGCTTTTCGATCTGAACGGCAACGCCCTTGACGATGTCATCCAGTTCCTGAAAACGCTGAAGCGCCGCCAAGTTGGCCGCTCCGCTTCGCACTGCCGCCTCGGCTTGGCCTCGGCCGCGCTGGTCCTTCACACCGGCAACCTGCCTAAGATGCGCGGCTAGCATTTGCTTGTGCTGATTGCGAGCCCGCTTCAGGTCCCTAACAATCTGGGCAAAACGCCGTTGGATTTCAATGGCGCTATGTTCACCCAAACCGTCGGGCGCAATAATCTGCGTCACCGACAATTGAAGCTGGCCGCTCAATTCGCGCATCTGGCTAACCTCGCCCCGCGTGAATATGGTGGGATTATCGCGGTAAAAGTCCACTGCTTCGCCCACATTTCTGTCTAGAATGTGGAAGCACTGGGAGATGGCGCTGAAAATATCTTTCAGCACCACCGCCCTGGTCTCACCGTTGGACCTGCGCAGAAAAACCACTGCGCCGTCTTGGTTTATGAAACAATGCGGGGTGATATTCTTAACGACAGTCATGTCATTCGGCACTAAGACTGGATCAATCTCCGCCATACCAAAACCCTCCTTTCTCAAAGAACAATTATCTAAAAAATAGCACCGACGAACATAAAAGTCAATCAAAAAGCGGCCTACGGCCGCCTACCCTAATTCTTCAAGCACAACCCTGGAAATCCCCGGTCATCTACTGCGCTTTTTGCTCCAGCAAGACCACCTACCTTTCCAGAACAGCGAATTTGTCTATACCGACTTTCTTTTTTAGATCGTGCCTAACAAGCTCAACATTGTCCTTAACGATGGTCAGATCCACAGCCGACTTACCAACCATTTCAAAGGGGGCATTCAATTTTTCCATCATACCCACTTGATTCTCGACCAATAAAGCAACATGGTGATCAGTATTTTCAATTTTAACCCCAATCTGTCGGATTTCTTTTCTCAATTTCTTTTCGACACCACGGATATTTTCACCAATACGAATCTCAAGCTGACGGATCTCTCCGATTACATCCCCTTGACCAGTCTGATTTTTAATCTTGGCAATCCTCGGCATAAAATCACTTCCTTTTCTTAGAAACTTCTAAAGAACCTGACTCTTTCACCAACTTATGCTTCTTAAGAAAATTCAAAACCGGCAAACCGCAATGTCCGCAGAGCTCTGCACGATTAAAATACCCCTCACTAGCCATTATTGGCTCCCCCTTGATACTCTTCCGGCACAGATCACATTTCTTTATTGTCATAACTTTAATCCTATCGCTCGGCGAAAGGCCATGTCAACCCCGTAAGACAACTTTGGCTAGTTAAACCCAGTTGCGGCAATTTGCGACAAAATACGATTCGCGGAGCATAACTCAATTCCTGTTTCGGAAGACGGTCTTGGGTTTAACGGAAAGCAACTGCCAAAGTTGCTCTACGGGGTCAAATTATTTTCTAACAAACTTGGACTTCGCCGCCGCGCGAATGGACGGCTTGGCGTAATTGCGGCGATGGGGGCCAAGGTCCCTGCCTAAAGCCAGTTTCTTGCGGGCCATATTTTCCAACTCCTTAACCTTGCCCAAAACCTCGACGGCGTGTCCGCTGGCCGAAACATCCTCCCAAATGTGCTTTACTTTACCATCGCGGCCCGCCAAAATGGTGGTGCGCTTAAAAATGCCGCCATCTTTGAGCAAGCCCAGCTTGCGGCCGTAAGCGCCGTCGGCGTCAGAGAGCAATGGCAAACGGATATTGTTCTTATGGCAAAATCTCTGATGCGAATCCAAGCTATCGCGGCTCACGCCCACCACCCAAGTGTTGAGTTTTCTAAATTCTTTGTTAAGCTGGCTAAACTCAATCCCCTCCAAGGTACAGCCGGGCGTATCGTCTTTGGGATAAAAATACAAAACCAAGTTACCCTGGCCGGCCAACCGGGACAAATCTATTTCCTGACCATCATAAGTCTGGCCGATAAAATTTGGTAATTTTTGATTTACTTTAATGTTCATGCCTAAGATAAAATAATCCGAAAAATTCTAATGTATCCTAATACTACAAATGAATCATGAATGGGGAATTATGAATTAGGAGCATTAGGATAAATTTGTAGCTTGGGATTATTTTATCCTGCTATAGTACTCATCCACCTTCTGCCAGTTGATATTTTTGAAAAACGCCTCAAGATAGGCTTTTCTGTCCGAGCCGTGATCTATAAAATAGGCGTGCTCGTACACATCCACATTCAACACCACGGCGCAGTTCCAGACTCCCCCTTGATTTTGGGCGTCGGCGGTGTAGATGTGCAATTTCATGTCCGAAAAATCATGGCACAATATGGCCCAGCCGCGGGCAACCATGGCGCAAGCCACAAACATGGTCTTAAAATTTTCAAAACTGCTCCACTCTTTTTCTATAGCCGCCAAAATTTTTGTGCCGGCCGGGTCGCCGTTGCCGCCCAAAATGCCAAAGAAAAACTGATGCAGAATCATGCCGTTGGCGGCAAAAGTTTCACCCTCTTTTAGCCCGCGCAGATAAGAGTAAGTCTGATTGCCGGCGGTTAATTCCTCAGGCGTGATCTTAGACAGCTTCTCCTCTACCTCATTGCGCTTATTGACATAGCCGGCGTATAACTTTTTTTCGTGGATCTCGTTGGTTTTAGCCGAGATACCGTTTAATTCACCTAAATTGAAGGGTTGGGGTTGATGCATAAAGTGATAACATAATCCCAAAAATCCGAATGTATCCTAATGCTCCGAATACAGCTAGGAATCAAAAATTTTGGAGCATTCGGATAAATTAGTAGTTTAGGATTATTTTATCAATGTTCTGCGACCTTTAAGTTTTTTTATAGTGTCTATAAATATGGCAATAAATCTTTCAACCTCTTCCTCCATCGTCTGCCGCCCCAAAGTAATCCTGACCGTTCCCCAGGCCTCTTCGTCGCTTCGCCCTAGGGCCTTGATAACATGAGGCGGCGTGGGATTGTGAGCATCGCAAGCCGAGCGGGTGGAAACAGCAAAACCGGCCAAGTCCAAGGCCAAAACCAATTCCTCACCGCTTAAACCAGGAACAGAGAAACTGATGTTATTCGGCAGTCTTTCTTTGAGATGACCATTTAGCAAAACTTCGGGCAGAGCGCCTTGCACCTCTTTTATTATTCTATCACGCCAGCGCGTCAAACGCGACTCTTCATCTTGCTGATTATCCTTGAGTGCGTTTACGGCCTCCGCGAAACCCACAATTCCAGCCAGATCCTGCGTGCCCGGCCGCAAACCGCCTTCCTGTGAACCGCCGTGCATAACGGGCTGAATGTTAACACCGCGGCGAACATATAAGGCCGCCGCGCCTTTGGGCCCATAAATTTTGCCAGCGCTAAAAGACACCAAATCCAAACCAAGCTGACTGGCGTTAATCTTTAAGTGCGGCGCGGCTTGAGCCGCATCAGAAAAAAAATACGGTAGCCCATTTCTCCCTTTTCCTCCCCTTTCCTCCCTTATTACACCACCGATCTCCCTAATCGGACTTACAGTGCCAATCTCGTTACTGGCAAAAATAACCGACACCAAAATAGTGTCCGGCCGAATGGCCGATCTGACCTGCTCCGCCGAGACTCGCCCATATTCATCTGGCGGCAAATAAGTTACCTCAAAGCCTTCCCGCTCCAATTGCTCAAAAACATTCAAAACCGAAACATGTTCTACGGCTGTGGTTATTAAATGCTTACCCGCCTGATGATTGACCCGCGCGACCCCTAGAATGGCCAGGTTGTTGGATTCAGTAGTGCTGGAAGTAAAATAGATCTCGTGGCTTTTGACGCCAAAAAAGCCGGCGACTGCTTGACGAGACTCCTCCAGAACTTTTTTGGCCGCGCGGCCTTCGTGATACAATCCCGAGGGATTGGCCTGCGAACCAGCCAGATATTCATCCATAGCCGATTTGACCTTTGGATCCAACGGCGTCGCCGCGGCATAATCTAGATAGATTCGCTTAGTCATTCACAATGACAATAAATTACTATTAATTACCAATAATTACCCAATTACTTAGAAATTCCATACAAAAATATACCTATCGCCACCGCCACATTCAACGACTCTTTCTGCCCGCGCATGGGAATGTGCCAAACCGAATCTGCTATGTTTAGAATTGACCGCGAGACGCCCAGTCGTTCGTGGCCGACTATAACCGCGAGAGGATATTTGGGTTTGAATAACCGATAGTCGCGGCTTTTAGCCGTTTGCTCCAAGGCCACCACATTCACTCCTTGTAATTTTAACTCTTGGATGAGTCTCCCGGTTTGAGTTTTTCTTTCCCAGTCCACAAATTTTTCCGCGCCCAAAGCTGTTTTGGCTACCTTGGGATCATTGGGCGTTGGGGTATAACCGCACAGATACACTTTAGAAACCCCAGCCGCATCAGCGGTTCTAAAAATAGAGCCCACATTGTAAGCACTGCGGATGTTGTAAAGTATCAGATAAATTTTTTTCATAAAATCTTTCTATGGTAACAGAAATCGAAACCCCGCACAAACTTTGTGCGGGGTTAAAAAGGACTAAGTTCCAAAACCCAAGACTCCAAGTTTTAAGCTATTTGCGACAGGCAAGGAACCGATAGTCCTCGTCCCACTCGTCCTCAAGCCAAAAGAGAAGCAGGTAGCGCCGGCCAGAGTCGCCCCAGAGAACGGGAACACCGCAATCGCCATCGCAGTTCTGCCAGACGGAACCGAGAGCGACGACGGGAAACCCCCTCTGCTTATCGGGATACTTAGCGCCGAAAGCAAGAAGTCCGGCCAACATGGCAGGGCGGAGTCTGTCTTTATCCAACTCCTTCAGGGTGTCGTCGAACTCCATGACACGATTAAAATGAACAAGCTCAAGGTTCATTCCGTGTCGACCATTGCCGCTAACAGGAAAATTCTCTGCCGTAATATCGTCATTGGCCCAGTCATACTTGCCGGCCGCAACCATCTCCGCAAGGGAGAAATCGTAGTTGATGGTGACTGGAAATACATCTTCTTTCCTAGCCATTACTGGCCTCCTTTCTTGATTTCGGCTCGCCTCTCATCCCGAACTTTCGGGACCCCGGACTTGCCTGTTAAAAAGAACTCAATTTTATTAGGACTTACGCGTTTAATCCTTTCCCCTCCTAGAATAGGAGGGGTGGGGGTGGTAGACGCGCAAA
>CAZGLK010000018.1:0-15471 GCA_964526375.1 uncultured Candidatus Saccharibacteria bacterium
CTCCCGGAGTCAAACTGGATGTTCACGGTGATGCCGACATAGCCGGCAACTTCTATGCTCTGGGCACCACCACCACCTCGTCTCTTATTGCCACTTCCACCTTGGAAGTCAGGGGAGCTAGTGGGAGTGATTTCTTTGTAAACGACGGCCGGGTGGGCGTGGGCTCATCCACTCCCAACTCCATTCTCTCCATCACTGGAGCCGACACCAATCCCCTTATACTGGCCAATCAAACCTCCACTGGAGACCTTATGCATCTCCTAGACAGCGGTGCCCATGCCTTTGTCGTCCAAGACGGCGGCAACGTCGGCATTGGGACGGCGGGGCCGCTAGCTATTTTAGATGTACGGGCCGCTAGTTCAGAGATTCGCATCCATGGGGCAACTAATAATGCCGATGCTGCGACATTGGGTTTATTTGAGAATAATGATACTGCTGGTGTACCACGTGTCGGCTTTGCTTTTGTTTATGATGGTTCTAACAACAGGTTAGACTTAGAAGTTTATGAAAGTGATGCATATGCTAGGACTCCTATGACTATAATAAGAAGTAGTGGCAACGTCGGCATCGGGACGACGACTCCCGGAGTCAAGCTGGATGTCCATGGTGGTGCTGATATAGCTGGAAACTTCTATGCTCTGGGGACAACAACCACCTCATCTCTCATTGCCACATCTACATTGGAGGTTAGAGGGGTGAGCGGCAGTGATTTAATAGTGGGGGACGGCAGGATTGGTCTAGCCACCTCCACTCCTTGGGGCACACTGGCTATTGAACAGATTGCAGATACTGGAGACAACAATGAAATCTTCCCGGCTTTCTGGATTGGAGACACTGGCACTTCCAGCCCGGCATTCACTGTTATCAATGCCACGGGCAATGTGGGCATTGGAACTTCCTCTCCTCAATCACTCTTGGGTATTACCGGAGGCACCACTAATCCTCTTTTCCTTCTTAACCAAACCAGCACAGGCGATTTGATGAATCTGCTAGATTCAGGGACAAGCAGGTTCGTGGTCAAAGACGGAGGCAATGTGGGGATTGGGACAAGCAGTCCATCGGCATTATTCTCTGTGGCGGGAGCGGGATACTTTAGTGGAAATGTAGGCATAGGAACGGCAGTACCGTTACAACCCTTGCATATTTCTCATGCTTCCCAAGCGGCCATTCAACTAGACAATACTTCTTCAAAAATTAGGAAATGGATAATCGGCCCGGGTGTTGGAGTCGGAGACGGTAGTTTTGGGATTAGGGATGAAACGGTAACGACAAATAGGATAACTATAGACACCAACGGTAATCTCGGCATCGGGGATACGAGTCCGACTGAAGCCACCTTGGTTGTCGGGTCGGCTGGCGCTGGAGACATCTACGCCACTTTCGCTACGGCTAACACCGAGACTCTGTGTTGGGACGCTTCGGGGGCTTCGTTGATTACCGACTGCACTTCGTTAAGCAAATTTAAGGAAAACGTACAGGATTTGTCTTTATTGGGTTTAGCCACGGTGATGCAGTTAAAACCACGGGAATACGACTGGATTGGCAAGGAAGAAGGCATAAGGCATGATCTAGGTTTTGTGGCTGAAGAAGTGGAAGCGGTGAATCCGTTACTGGCCAGTTACAATTATGATAAAGACGGGGTCTTGATGTTGAATGGAGTGAAATACGACAGAATGTCGGCTCTCTTTGCTTTATCCTTGCAGGAAATAGGCCAGAGAATCGATTTGACCTCCGCTCCCACTACCACTCCGTCTTTGGTTATTGATGCGACTGGCAACATCGGCATTGGGATACAAGCTCCAAGTTTCAAGCTCCAGGTCGCCGGTGATGTGGCGGCCACGGGATTTGTGAATGTTTCCACCCAAGAAGCCAAAAAGGATATTAGCTTCCTAGGCGCTAGCGAGGAGGAGGGGATTTTGGCAAAAATTACGGGGACATCTGTTGCTACTTATTATTACAACGATGAACAGGAATGCGGTATGGAACTTGGAACTTGGAACTTGGAACTCGGAGGTCTAAATCCAAGCTCTAATAACCAAGCGCCAAGTTCGCCCAAGTGCGCCAAGCGCCTTGGGCTTATAGCCGAGCAAGCCCCGGCCGAGGTTTTGAGTTTTGACGGCAAGGGAGTGGATTTGTATAAGATGGTTTCTTTTGCCTGGGCGGGGATAAAGGCGCAGCAGGGGGAGATAGATTCTCTCTCAGTAAGAGTTTCCGCTTTGGAAAGCGGAAACTCTATAGGACCTATAAGTCCGATAAGTCCTATAACAAACACTTTGAAACAAGTGTTTGTCGTGGCCAAAGCAACTTTGGCCACCATAACCAATGCCATGTCGGGTTGGGTCAACGGAGTTTTGGCCGAGAATACGGTTTTGGTGATTGAGAATGAAACCGCTGGTGAAATCACATATAAAACCTTTGGGGTGGAGTCGGGGCGCGAAGAAATTGTGGCCAGCGGTTCCGCTACGCTGACTTACGCAGACGACACGCAGACTAACGCAGACGGTCAGCGTGTAGTCCGCGCTAGAGTGAAGTTTGACGAAAGTTTTGTTTCTATTATAAGCGACCCGAACGACCCGAATTTGCACCCGAATGACGCGAATATCAAAGTAATTGTTACGCCAACATCGCGCTTAAACGGCGGGCTTTATGTGCACGAAAAATCCCGCTTTGGTTTTGAGGTGCGCCAGATTAACGCGCAGGACGAAGGCGGCACTTTTGACTGGCTGGTGATTGCGCGCAAGCGCGGCGCCGAAGGCGCCGCCATAAGTCCTATAGAACCTATAAGTCCAATAGGACCAATAGAAGAAGTGGCTCCGCCGCCGGCAGTTGTTGAACCCGCGCCTGCTACCGTAGAGCCCGCGCCGGTAGAAGAAGCCACAACTACGCCGCCTCAAGAAATAAGTCCAATAAGTCCAATAGGACCTATAATACAAGAAGAATCGGCTCCGCCGGCTGCAGAAGAATTAGTCCAATAGGACCAATTGGACAAATAAAAAAATGTCCTATAAAGAATTAAAATCTTACCAGCAAGCCACTATAATTTATGATTACACGGTAGAATTTTGTAATTTGTATGTTAATAAGTCCTATAAGTCCAATGAGTCCAATAGGTCTTATAGAACAACAGATCAAATGGTACAAGCCGGACGAAGCGGCAAGCAGAATATAGTTGAGGGTTCAACCGAACGCACTTCGCAAAAGAGCGAACTAAAACTTTTGGGCGTGGCGAGGGCTTCTTTGCAGGAGCTGCTGGAAGATTTCGAAGACTTTTTGCGCCAGCGTGGTTTGCCCCAATGGGGCAAGGAGCACGCCAAAGCGCGAGAAGTTCGCGCTTTGGCGTATAAGACCAATAGGTCCCATTGGACTTATAAGTCCTATTTGGAAGACCCCGAAACAGCCGCCAACGCCGCAATTTGCTTAATACATCAGGCCAACTATTTACTGGACAAGCAAATTGCGGCATTGGAGGAAAAATTTGTAAAAGAGGGCGGCTACACCGAAAAATTGTTCAAAAAAAGGTTGGGCTACCGGGCACAAACGCGGAACTACGCGGATGAGGATAGTTTATCCCCAGGTTGATATTAAGAGGGTATGCTATATTAGTTTAACTTTAATAAAAGAAAAATTATGCAAATACCACAAAACATTTTAGAGGAATTGGAAAGACGCCGGCAAGCCACATTGGTCGGCGATCCTCAAATAGGACCAATAGGACCTATAAGTCCGATTGGACCTACAGAACCAGCCACGTCAGACGCGGCTGACTACGTGGGACACGCCCCACTTCGTCCACCCTCCGCTCAAAGCTACGGAGTGGCACAGCAAGACTTCGCAGGGCATGGCGGCAGTTTATTTTTTGACTACCTAACGCGCCTGGCGATTTTTGCCGCCATATTTTTAACGCCGCTGTTTTTCTTTAACGCCTCCGACATTTTGGGCTTGCCCAAACAGTTGTTGTTAAGCTCCTTGGCCCTTACGGCCTTGGCCGGTTGGGTCTGCAAAATTATCAGCTCGGGCCAGATTGTCTGGCGCCGAAACTTTTTAACCTGGGCGGCGCTGGCTGTGGCGGCGAGCGCGGTTTTGTCGTCCGTTTTTTCGGATTCTTTTTGGGTAAGCTTTTTGGGCGACGTCGGCCGCTATGACTTTTCCGGCGTAAGCATTCTGGCCTATGTGATTATGTTTATTGTGGCCGGCCAGTCTTTGGTTAGGCGCGATGTTAAGGCGGCGCTGGGCCTGTGGTTGTTTTCGTCTTTTGCGGTGGCGGCCTTGGCGGCCTTAAAATTTGCCGGATTTTCCGTTTTGCCCTGGAAATTTGCCGAGGGGCAGTTGTTTAACACCATCGGCGGGCCGTTTAGTTTGAGTTTGTTTGTGCTGGCCGGCTTGCCTTTGGCGGCGGCGGTTTGGCCCGAAATAAAAAACCGCTGGCAAAAAATTGGGCTGGCGGTGGTTGTTTTGGTAGAACTGGCTTTGGCGGTGGTGATTGACTTTCAATCGGGCTGGATCGCGCTGGCCGTGGCCGGTTTGGCTTTGGTTGCGGCGAATTTTGTTAGAATACCGCCGACCAATGCGGACGGAACGCGGACGGGCGCAGACAAAGGAGGTTTCTCCTCCGGAGGAGGTGAAACCTCATTGGCTGCCGGCGGCTGGTCGTTTCAAAGGAGCATGGCCTTGCCGGCCGTGCTGGTGGTGCTGGCCGCGGCGCTGTGGTTGGTAGGTGTGCCGCAGATTGGGGCTTTAAGTTTTCCGGCCGAGATTAACCCGTCATATCGGGCCAGTCTGGAGGTTATGGCTCAAACATTGAAAGAGAAATTGGTTTTTGGATCGGGCTTGGAAACATTTCCCTATGTTTACGCCAAATTTAAGTCGGCCGCGCTCAATCAAACCAACTTTTGGGGAGTTAATTTTAACAATTCTATGGCCGAGGTGATCACTTGGGTAACAACCGCCGGCCTTTTGGGCGCGGCGGCTTGGCTGTTGTTTGCGGCGGGGTTTTTGATTTATGCCTTTAGGACGCTGACTTACGCTGACTTAACGCAGACTTACGCGGACACAAACGCGGAACTACGCGGACTATACGCGGAAGGACGCCGAGGGGCGTCGGCGGGTGGGCAAGCTCCGAGCTCCAAGCTCCAAGCTCCGAGTTCCAAGAACGGGGTTAGAGCGGGCCTGCTGGCCAGCTGGGTGTTTATTTTAGCGAGCAAGTTTTTGTATAGCACCAGTCTGCCGCTGGAGTTTTTGTTTTGGCTGCTGCCGGCATTGTTTTTGCTAACGCAAAAACAGATAAGTCCAATGGGTCCAATAAGTCCTATAACGCCTTCGGCGTGGGAATACAAATTTCAGGTGGGATCGGTTAAAACCTTGGCGGTGTTTTTTGGGCTGATGGTGGTGTTGCTGGGCACTTTGTTGGGCGGTTATTTTTCGGCTCGCCGCTGGATAGCCGAGCTTAATTTTGTGAAGGCCGTTAAGGCCGAGGCCAAAGCCGAAACGCGGGATCAGATTCTGGATGGTATTAACAGTGCTATTATCACTGACCCTTACGAGGTGCGTTATTTTAGAGTGCTGACGCAAGCGCTCTTTCAAAAAATGAACGATGTTGTGGCGGCCATTCAGGCCCGCCCGCCGGCCGAGCGCCAGGCCAATGCCGAGGAGTCGGTGCAATTGCGCAATCTGGCAGTGCGGGCCATAAGCTCGGTGCAAAGAACGCGCCTGCTTGATCCCAAAAATGTGGGGGTGGCGGTGGACGCGGCGGAATCTTTTAGAAGTTTGACTGCGTTCGTGCAGGGCGCCGACGATGTGGCCATTCAAAATTACGAGGCGGCGGTTGATTTGGAGCCGGTTAATCCATTTATAAGAACCCAGCTGGGGCAGTTGTATTTGTTAAAATCGGGGCTTTTGGTTCAGGGTTTTGAAGCTGATGAAGATTGGCTGGCCAAAGCTAAAGCGGTCCTAGACAAAGCGCTGGATTTGAACCCCAACTACGCCAATGCCCGATTCTTTAGAGCGCTGATCATTGATCACGAAGGTGACAAACCCAGAGCTTGGGAAGAATTTAGAGCTTTGCAGGTAGCTAACCCCGACAACCAGTTGGTTGCCCGCATTGTGCAGAATCTGCAATACGGCCTGCCGGCCTTGGGCATGCCGCCGGCTCCGGCCATGCCGCCGCAGGCTCCGGCCGCAAGCGAGACCAAAGGCGTGCCGTCTTCTCGCTAGTTTGGGAGATTAAATTTGCCAAACCCCGCCCCTGTGGGGCGGGGTTTGATTTGCGGTGGACCCGGGGAGAATTGAACTCCCGTCTGCGCAGTGCAAGTGCGCTGTTTTGCCACTAAACTACAGGCCCTATTTTAGTTTTAGAGTTTAGAGACTTAGTCTCTAAAACAAAGCAGTCTCTTGTCCTGTCCTGTGTTCGCCCCCTATCACTCTATCAGAACATTTTGTAGGCCAGCAAGGCTGGGTTCTTGGAGCCATTGAATAAACTCTCGGCGATAATTTTTCGTTCCATCGAAATAGTCAAGTAATAATTTTCTTTGGGTTACCGAGGGTAAATTTGTTGTACCAGTATAATCAAGGAAACTACTCCAGCGGTAGTTCTCTAAAAATTTTAAAGCTTGCGCTGGATTACTGACTTTGCCTTCTCTCCAGCCGGGATATTTAATATCCAAAGGATTAGCATGAATATAAAAAGGCAGGTGAATAAAATGCGATTCCTTATTAACCAGCTTGGCTTTATAAGTTCCCTGGAACAACGCGCCAGTCCGGTCATATTTTTGATTGAAGTACATGGTATAACCCACGCCGAGTTTATGCATGAACCTTGCTATGCCGTTTTCCACTGATTGTTTTAGCATCAGATGAAAGTGATTCGGCATAAGTACAAAAGCGAGAATTTGTGCCAGCGGTTTATATTTTGGAGACTTAGTCTCTAAAATATGCTCCAGGTGGGTTGTAGGAAGTTGTTTAGGAAGTTTTATCCCGAAGCGCTGGTTTGACGGCATTGCTGGCATTGTATTATTAAATTCCACCAGATCATGGATAAATCTTAGATAGTCAGCAGAAGTGGCAAAGATATTTCTCTTTTCCACGCCACGATTGTAGATGTGATATATCTCATCGTCAATAAAGATTAATTTTCTCATAACAAAATTATACCATATATCCATTTTAGAGACTAAGTCTCTAAACTTCTCCACATTGTGGATAAGTGGTTGGTTTGTTGACCGCGGGGTTACAAAAGATTAATATGTGGGGTGTAGGGTTATTGAAGTGGGAGATTGTGGATAAGAGTGTGCATAAATTGGCTTAACTGTGCATAAGTCCTATAGGACCAATAGGACTTATAGGACCAATAGGACTTATGTTCATTGGCGAATACCATCACACCATTGATTCCAAAAGGCGCTTGGCTATTCCGGCGAAATTCAGAAAGAGACTGGGTGAAGCGGCGGTCTTAACTAAAAGCTTAGACAGTTCTTTAGTTCTTTACCCGATGAAAGAATGGGAAGTACTGGCGGAGAAACTGGCCAAACTGCCGGTGGGGCAGGCCGGCACGCGCAGTTTTATTCGGCTGATGCTGGCTGGCGCAGCCGATGTGGAGATTGACGCTTTAGGCCGCGTTCTTGTTCCGGATTATTTAAGAGAATACGCCGGGCTTAAAAAGAATGTGGTTGTTGCCGGCTTGTTTAATCGTTTGGAGATTTGGGATGCCGAAGTTTGGCGCGATTACAAACAGAGTTCAGAAAAAAACACCGGTGAGATTGCCGAGAAGTTGGGAGAATTGGGGGTATACTGATGACTTTTAACAATGACTGTTAACTTTTGAATTAAATTGTTGTCATCGTCATCGTTATCGTCATGGTCATCCATGTGCCGGTTCTTTTACACGAGGTTATAAAATATCTTGACCCCAAGCCCGGCGAAGATTTTATAGATGCCACCGCGGGTGACGGCGGCCATGCTCGGGCAATATTGGAGCGAATTGGCTCCAGCGGCCGTTTGCTGGGAATTGATTGGGATGGAGTTTGTCTGACCGAAGTCCGACTTCGGCGAGACGAAGAAGGACCAAGGTGCGATACCGGATCGATGGTTCGGGAACCCGAACCGCCCCGGACCGGCCCGCTTAAACAGCGGGATCGATCTGGCATCGCATTTCGGCCTTTGGAATCAGGGAGGTTCGACCTCCCTGGGAGGTCGAACCTCCAATTGGTTCTTAAACAAGGCAATTTTGCCGATATCGTCGAGATTGCTCACCGTGCCGGTTTCAAAAGTGTGAGTGGCGTGTTGTTTGATTTGGGATTGCGCAGTGGGCAAATCGACGAGCCGGAGCGCGGTTTTTCTTACTTGAAGGATGGGCCCCTAGATATGCGCTTTAGGACGCGGACTGACGCTGACTATACGCGGACTCACGCAGAAGGGTTGACGGCGGCCGAGATTGTTAACAAATGGTCCGAGGAGAAATTGGCACGTATCTTCAAGATCTACGGTGAAGAAAGAAATGCTAAAAAGGTTGCCCGGGTTATAGCAGCGGCGCGCCAACACGGGGCCATTACCACGACTACGGGATTGGTTGGCATTTTGGATAAAGTCCACAAGTCCTATAAGTTTTACAGCCGGATATTCCAGGCATTAAGAATCGCGGTTAATAATGAATTGGAAAATCTGGATAATGGTTTGGCCGGCGCCTGGAGCTTACTTGAGCCGCAAGGGCGGCTGGCGGTGATAAGTTTTCATTCGCTGGAAGACAGGATTGTTAAAAACTTCTTCAAAGATCGTGCTCAAGCCGGTGAAGGCAAAATTCTCACTCCGAAACCAATCCGGCCGAGTCAAACCGAGATGAGCGACAATCCGCGCTCAAGGAGCGCGAAGTTGCGCGCGTTGGTGAAAATTTCAAATGTCAAAATCCAAATATCAAATAAATATCAAAACCCAAATTCCAAAAATGTTTAATTATTTGTCATTTGGATTTGATTTGACATTGGGTCTTTGAAATTTGGCATTTAAATTTTATGATACAACTTCTCTTTCAAAAGGGCAGTTTGATCGGAAGCGTAATGGTTGTTGTTTTCGTTGTGGCTTATATTGTCTTTTCCAGCATGGCCACTTCGCTGGATTTTGAAATGGAGCGTCTGTTAAAACGGCAAACGGCCGTTGTCGAAGAGCACGACCTTCTTTTGGCCGATGCGGTTAAAGCCCGCAGCCGCTCGGCTCTGCTGGCCGCCAAGGACACATTGGGATTGGCGGAGGTTATTTTGGCGGAGGGATACATAGAGGTGGAGCCGCAGGTTGTTGATGAGTCTAAAGGTATCGTGTTAAGACCGTAAAGGCGGGGCGTAGAAACACGAAGTAATTACCAATTTCCAATAACCAATTTCCAATGAATTCCCAATGACCAAATTTTCAAACGATCCCAAAATTGTAAATTGAGGAATTTAGATTTGATTGAGAATTGAAAATTGGTAATTGAGAATTTACGGTAATGTCTGGTTCAACGCGGCAGAGAATTTTGGCTATTGGTTCGGTGTTTGTTTTTTTGTTTTTGTCTGCCGCAGGCCGTCTATTTTATTTGCAAATTTTTAGGGGTGATTATTATGCCGCCAAAGCCCAGAATCAGCAATCGGTGAGCGGCAAATTACCGCCGGAGCGCGGCGGTATTTTTTTGTCTGTCCGCGACGGCCGCATACCGCTGGCTTTAACCCGCACTTGGTACAGCGTTTGGGCATCGCCCCGGGAGATGGTTGTTGAAGAAAGAGAAACCATAGCCCAGAAATTAGCGGAACTTATGGAATTGGATCCGGCGGTAGTAAGTGAGCGACTTCAAAAAGATGGCGATCCTTACGAACCCCTCAAAGACAAAATTGACAAACAAGTGGTAGAGGAACTGGCCCGATTGAATTTTAAGGGCGTGCATTGGCAGGCCGTGCAGGATCGTTATTATCCTTTGGGCGATTTGGCCGCCAGTGTGGTTGGTTTTGTGGGGGAGTCGGCAGAAGATACCGAAGCCAAGTCGGGCCGATACGGCCTGGAAGGTTTTTACGACGGCATCTTAAAGGGCGAGGCCGGCTACATGGCCGGTTTTAAGAAGGCCTTGGGATCGTTGATTTTGCCGCTAAGCAATATTATCAAACCCAAAAAAGGCGAGGACATATATTTAACCCTAGATTACAACATTCAGCTGGCGGTGGAAGAAGAATTAAAACGCGCCGCCGAAAAGTTTAGCGCCGAAAGTGCCAGCGCTGTGGTGTTAAACCCTAAAACCGGGGCTGTTTTGGCCATGGCTTCTTGGCCGAGTTTTGATCCCAATCGTTATAACGAGGTTAAAAACGCCAGTCTGTTTTTGAACCCTACCATTCAATTGTTGTTTGAACCCGGTTCCATTTTTAAGCCCATCACCATGGCCGCGGCTTTGGATGTGAATGTGATCTCTCCCGATTTAACTTATTTTGACTCCGGCGAGGTTAGCGTGGATGGGCACACCATTAGAAACTCAACCCTAAAAGCTTATGGCACCCAGACCATGACTCAAGTTTTGGAAAAGTCGCTAAACACCGGCGCTATTTTTGCCGTGAGGCGGATGCCGCCGGGCGTGTGGCGGGAGTATGTTAGCGCTTTTGGATTTGGCGAAAGAACGGGCATTGCTTTGGCCGGAGAGGTGAAAGGAGACATTGCCAACCTAAAGGGCCGGGGTGAGATTGATATTTTAACTTCTTCTTTTGGTCAGGGTGTGGCGGTAACGCCCTTGGCTATGGCTAATGCTGTGGCGGCCATTGCCAACGGCGGTGAGTTGACGCAGCCTTATGTGGTTGAGAAAATAACCAACGGCGATGAAGTTATTTTTGAAAGTGACCCTAAAATGCGTCGTCGGGTTATTAAGCTGGCTACCAGCCAGAGCTTGGTTAAAATGATGGTCAATGCGGTGGAAAACGGCAGCGGCCACCGGGCGCAAATACCCGGTTACAGCGTGGCCGGAAAAACCGGCACGGCCCAGGTGGCCTTACCCGGCGGCGGCTATGGTGAGAAGACCGTTCACACCTTTGTGGGCTTCAGCCCGGCCTTTGACCCGGCCTTTGTGATGCTGGTAAAGTTGGATAACCCCCGGGGCGTTCAGTTTTCGGAGCTTACCGCCGCGCCCGTGTTTAGGGCGGCCGGGGAATATATTTTGCAGTATTTGGGGGTGAAGCCGGACAGACCTCTTGTTACAAAGTAATTTCTAATTTCTAATAACTAATTTCTAATCAATGACTAATTCTCAAATGTCTAATGTCTAAAAAATCTAAATTAGGCATTGGTCATTTGGACTTGATTGGATATTAGAAATTGGGAATTGGACATTTCAGTAATGCGTCGAATTTTACAATGGTTGTTAAGATGGGCTAGTGTCGCAGTACTGACTAGGTACAAGCCTAAGATTGTGGCTATTACCGGCTCGGTGGGCAAATCCTCGGCTAAAGAGGCGATTGCTTTGGTGCTGTCGCAAGTTTATCCCGGAGAAGTCAGAAAGAGCGCCAAAAACCTCAACAACGAAATCGGCGTGCCTTTAACCATAATCGGCGGTGTGGATGCCCGGCACAATGTTTTTTTGTGGCTGCTTAATTTTTTAAGGGCGATTGGCCTAATTGTTCTGCCCGGCCGCAAGTATCCCAAGATTTTGGTTTTGGAAACGGCGGCCGACCGACCCGGTGACATTGGCTATTTAACCAGTTTTGTTAAACCGGATGTGGCCGTGATAACGGCTATTGGTGAGATGCCTGTTCATTTGGAATTTTTTCCGGAGCGAGATGAGTATGTGAGCGAGAAGACTCAATTGTTAAAAAGTTTAAAGCCCGGCGGCACAGCTGTTTTAAACTACGACGATCTAACCGTGCGTGAATTGAGAAATCGCATACCCACCGGGCGAGAACGAATATACTACGGTTTTCAAACCGGTGCCGAGGTGAGACTGGTTAATTTTAAGTTTGGAATACCGGCGTCTTCGTCCGAGCTGGACAAGGCCGGTATTGATTTTAAGGTTGATTATGGCGGCGAGACGGTTGCTTTTAGACTGCCGCGCACCTTGGGCCTGCCGCCTCTTTATGCCGCCTTGGCCGCGGTGGCGGTGGGGCTAAAGTTTGGTTTGAAACTGGCTGATACGGCCGCGGCTTTGGAAAAATATCAGCCGCTGCCGGGTCGCTTGGAGTTGTTGGTGGGGGTGAAGGAAACAATAATAATTGACGATTCTTACAATGCCTCTCCTTTGGCCACCGAGGCGGCCTTGGACATTTTGGAAAGGTTTGGTTCGACTTCGCTCACCACAGGTGGTTCGCGGCGCAAGATTGCGGTTCTGGGGAGCATGAGGGAGTTGGGCGTTAACACCGTATCGGCTCATCGATTGGTGGGCAAGAAAGCGGCTTTGGTGGCCGATGTGGTTGTGCTGGTTGGGGACGAAATGGTTTTTGCGAAAGAAGACGCGGCTAAATTCGGCCGCAAATTGGGTGAAAATTTGTTCTGGTTTGAAACTGCCGATGAGGCTAAGTTGAAGGTGCAGGAGATTTTACGGCCGGGAGACGTTATCTTGATAAAAGGCTCGCGCTCGGTTAGCATGGAGAAGGTTGTGGAGGAAATTGTTAATAGGGTATAGGGGTTAGGGTATAGGGTGTAGCCATTAGGGTTATGTAATCTTTTTTCCTCTACACACTAAATCCTGTGTGCGATGGCGCATTCGTCTAGTGGCCCAGGACGCTGGGTTCTCATCCCAGTAACACGGGTTCGATTCCCGTATGCGCCGCCAGAAAACTCGGGCTTGCCCAGTAACTTAACTAGTTAACTGTGAATTACGAAACTCCCCCAATCTGTCATTCTGACCCTGAGCAAAGCGAAGGGGAAGAATCTCCCGTGAATGCGGGCCATTGCCGGTATTCGCCAGAGATCCTTCTCCGCCAACTGGCGAATCAGGATGACAAATTGTCGTTTCGTGATTCAAAGTGGTTAAGTTACTGGGCTTGCCCCGTCACTAAATTTGTACTTTTTTGTGATGCGCAGCATGTACAAATTTTAGTGCGGGGTTCGAATCCCGATAACGGCACACACAAACAACCCGCCAACCGTGTCGGCGGGTGAGGTTAGTCTTGATGAAATGCTAAATTAACCGGGCTCTTATGGATATGCAAAATTCACAATCTAATGCTTTGTCCAAAGCCGGATTGACGGCCGGAGTGTCTTTAATTTTAGGTTTGCTTTTTGATTATTTTTTCTACGGTAAAATTCCCGGTATTGCTTTCCCCGTGTATGTCATTCTCGTTATAGCGGGGCTTTTTGCTGTCGCAAGCATCTTTAAGAAACAGGTAGGCAAGAGAGTTATTTGGCTTTTGATTCCGCTCATTTTTTTCAGCGCAATGGTTTTTGTTCGTTCAAGCGGTTTACTCACCTTTCTTAATGTAAGTGCTTCTTTTTTGCTCTTGCTTGTAATTGCCGAAGTATCATTTGGCGAGAAAGTGAAAAACTTTTTGGTAGGAGATTATGTAAAAATCCTTTTCCTTCCCTTTAAGTTTATTCGTCCGCTATTTCAAACATTGTCTGATTTATTCTCTTTGCGTGGAATTAATAAGGACCGAAAAGTTTTATCACAGGTAATAAGAGGCGTAGCAACAGCTATTCCTGTCTTAGTCATCTTTCTGCTGCTTTTCTCTTCGGCGGATTTGATTTTTCAAAAATATGTTTCGGATTTAATTACCATTGATATTGAACCCGAGACAGTTTTCAGATATATTCAGATTTTGTTTGCGACGCTCGTTTATATCGGCGCATATTCCTATATTTTCCGAAAAACGGAAAATCAAATCGCCGCACAACAAAACAATAAAACATATAGCCTTGGGCACATAGAGAGTTCTATCCTGCTTGGTTCGGTCAACGTTTTATTTTTCGTCTTTATTCTTGTCCAGCTAGCTTATCTTTTTGGCGGCGAGACCAACATTTCCGCTCAAGGATTTACCTATGCCGAATATGCCCGTCGGGGCTTTTTCGAGCTAATAGCAGTAGCAATTATTTCTTTGTTGTTGCTCCTAACTGCCGAAAAATACATTGCCAAGAAAGAAACGGGGCATGTGCTTGGGTTTAAGATATTAAGCGGCGCGTTAGTTGTTCAAGTAATTTTAATAATGGCCTCGGCCCTTACCCGCTTGTCGCTGTATGAAGAAGCCTACGGTTTTACAACACTAAGATTGTATAGCCACGGCTTTATTTTTTTGTTGGCGGTTACTTTTTGTTTATTGCTCTATAAAATCTATAAGGATAAAAGAGAAAACGCTTTTGCTTTCCGAGTTTTTATTTCCATTGCTTTATTTTTAGCTGTAATGAATTTTCTCAATCCTGATGCATTTGTCGCGCGCCGCAACATTGAGCGGTTCGCTGTCACCGGAAAACTTGATGTTTATTATTTGAGTCGTCTTTCGGAGGATGCCATACCCGATACCGTAAGGGTGCTAAGCATATCGAATGAAGATTTAAGAAAAAGTTTTGCTCGCGAATTATACTGGCGCGCTCAAGATAGCGGCTCTCCTTATTTTTCAAAATGGCAATCACTAAACATATCGCGGATGAGGGCAGAGAAAATTCTTAATTCAAAAATTCGGGAGTTAGAACAGCACAAGGATTACCAGCAACAGAATTTTGATTCGGTGGAACGCTACGAGTAAAATATAATCGTGTGGCGCGTCAACTTCGTTGGCATCAAATTCGGCGGAGGCGGTCAGTTCCGTTCAAAAAATGTTCGAGCGGAGTTGTATAATTCCAAACAAACACCCACCGACGCGGTCGGTGGGTGTTTGTTTTCAGACATTTGGATATTTAGTGTTTTCGAGTGGATTGACTGTCCCCATGATGGCTAGAAGCAGGTTATCTCTCGATTTCAATTTCCAATCTTAACATTTTTTTACGATCGTGAAGAAGTGTTTAGATAGAAATTCAAACAAAAGATTGCCCCGATTCAGATTGGGAATGGGTTTCACCGGGAAATAAAGAATGTTAGATGCGGTCAATACTCGGTGTTGAACGAATGGTGTGTTAGAATTTAAGTACTCTTAGGACTTACCCGTTTGGCGCACTGGGGCGGCAAAAGCTGCGGTGCTCAACGCCGTATGATTACAATACGGCTTATTCCGCTCCTCGCTTTTTCCTTGAATTGCATCCAAACGGGTAAGTCCTAACCCTTATGGCCGCTATCAACTTCGAGAGCAAACGTTATCAGGAAAATATTGCCTGGCATAGCTTTGCCTTGGGCGATGTTTTTGCGCACTTGGGTTCCAAGCGCGAGGGTTTGAATCAGGCCGAAGTCAAGCGGCGGCTTAAGCATCTGGGTTACAATACCGTCTCGGGAATCAAACCGCCTTCGCGTCTGCGCGTTTTTTTGCGGCAGTTGGCCAGCCCCTTGGTGGTGATCTTGGCCTTGGCGGCTGTTGTTACGGCGGCAGTCGGATCTTACGCCGATGCGGTGATTATTGCTGT
>CAZGLK010000019.1:0-14330 GCA_964526375.1 uncultured Candidatus Saccharibacteria bacterium
TTCCTTCAGGATATCGCGGGAGACACTATGTGTCTAATTTTAGGGGTACCTGCCCTTCTTCGTGAATTTCTCTCTTTGCAGCCGTAAGCACATCTTCTCTTTCATCAATATGACCTTTCGGCAAAGACCACGATGTTCCCTTCTGACTCACAACAAGAATTTGACCATCGTTATTGACTACGACGCCGCCAGCACTTTTTGTGTGTTTTAGAGGCTTATTTCCCATGACACTTTTACAACAAATACACAGCTTGTTATTCTTATATTGCGGTGGGGGTGGCGCAGTGCTGGATCCGGCTTACCATCCAGGGTCTACGGGGTGCAAATCCCCGCACCTCCACCGCCTCGAGGTTATCCACACCCAAACTCTTGACACATTCATAGCTATGACTATAATAAAGGCAGGATGGTAAGTCGGATATAAGCACTGTGCTTAGATCCCCCGATAGCCCGCAGAAATGCGGGTTTTTGGTTGGTTTTTCGATGCATAATTAGCCCCACAACCTGCGACACTTCTGCTTTTTTAATAACCAACCGCAGGAGTTTTCCTTATTTTAAGCCATTTCCCAAACAATGCACCTGCTGAATTGGTCGAAATATTGAAAATGCCACGGTAGTCAAACACTTGACAAATGCTATACTTCCATACTATACTGTACTTAGTTCTCAGTTCAATTTATCAGCACTTGTCGCCACAGAAGGGGGAAAGATGAAGCATCGCGGCTCTTCAAAAATCAAGTACGAGCACCACATGATTCAGGGGTTGCGACAACTTCTGGAACAGATCGAGCCTTGGGACGAGATCAAAAGCATCATCCCTGGTGAGATCAAGCCTGCCAAATCGCACAAGCCACTTTCGCTGGGGGTGAAGTACAACACTCCAACAGGGATCAAGTGTCTTGCTAGATCTGGATCGGCCGTTCAAGAAGTGTTTATCGTGACCTCGAATCCGAAAGCTTTCAAGCAACACCTTGAAAACTTTCAACAAACGTCCTGAGCATGACCGTAAACTGCTTGTTTTTGTTTTCTCTCCCCTACGTCCCATGACACTTCTTGTATTTCTTTCCACTACCACATGGGCAAGGGTCGTTGCGGCCGACCTTGTCGCCGGAACGCTGACTCACGCTGACTGAACGCTGATTTACGCTGACTGGACGCCGATTCTCGCTGATATTTTCCGCGTTGGTCCGCGTATCATTCCGCGTTGGTCCGCGTATTCCAGCAGGAATGGTACCAACTTTAAATATCAACCCGGCCACTTGACTATCCAGCGCCGCCAAAAAATCCTGAAACAATCTGTGCCCTTCGGTTTTGTATTCCACCAAAGGATCGCGCTGGCCGTAAGCGCGCAACCCCACCGAATCGCGCAAGTGCTCCATTTCCTCCAAGTGATCCATCCACAATTCATCAAGAGTCCTCAACAACACCAGCTTGCCTATGTGAGCCATTGCCTCGGCGCCCAACTCCGCCTCGCGCGATTGGTAAGCCGCCTCTATAAAACTCACCAACAAATTTATTAACTTTTCCTGATCGGCTTTAATTTTTTCAGCCGCACTTTTAAGATCGTTACCGGCAGACTCGCTGATGGGAACAATCCGAGCCAGCACCGTTACAATTCCCTCTATGTCAAAAACATCTTCCGCAGCCGAGGCATGAGACAAAACCAAATTCTTGGCCTCGCCGCGCAGAGTGTCTAAAATAGTTTCTTTAATTTTGCCGGCGTTTTCAGAACCGACAAACTGCCGCCGCATTTTGTAGACCACATCGCGGTGTTTGTTCATGACCTCATCGTACTCCAAAACATGCTTGCGCATGTCAAAATGGTAGCCCTCTATCTTGGCTTGAGCTGCCTCAATGGCCCGCGAAACCAGACTGCTTTGTATGGCTTCGTCTTCGGGAATGTTAAAACGGGCCATTATACTTTTGATTTTGTCGCCGCCAAAAACTCTCATCAAATCATCTTCCAGCGAAACAAAAAACTGCGACTCGCCCGCATCCCCCTGCCGACCACTTCGCCCGCGCAACTGATTGTCTATGCGCCGAGCTTCGTGGCGTCCGGTGCCTAAAACAAACAACCCGCCCGCGTCTTTTACTTTTTGAGCTTCGGCCGCGTCGGGCGGGTTGCCGCCCAAAACAATGTCCACACCGCGGCCGGCAATGTTGGTGGCCAAAGTTACCGCTCCGCGCCGGCCGGCTTGGGCAATAATCTGGGCCTCGGCCTCGTGGTTTTTGGCGTTCAAAACTTTGTGGTCAACACCGACTTGATGCAAGAGCGCGCTCAAATGTTCATTCTTTTCAATGGAGCTGGAACCCAGCAAAACCGGCTGGCCCTTTTCGTTAAGTTCTTTAACACGCCGCAAAACCGCCTGAAACTTGCCTGGCTCGGAGCGATAGATCATGTCGGGCTGATCCAGCCGAATCATGGGCTTGTGAGTGGGAATCACCGCCACATCCAAGTTGTAAACCTTGCGAAACTCCTCGGCCGAGGTTAAAGCCGTGCCCGACATGCCGGCCAGTTTTTTGTAAAGCCGGAAATAATTTTGAAAAGTAATAGTGGCCACCGTGCGCGATTCGCGCTTTACGGCCACGCCCTCTTTAGCTTCTATGGCCTGGTGCAAACCCTCGCTATAACGCCGGCCGGGCATTAAACGGCCGGTAAACTCATCCACAATAACAACCTCGCCGTCTTTAACAATGTAATCTTTGTCGCGCTTAAACAAAACCTGCGCTTTAAGGGCTTGCTCCAAATGATGAACCAGCCGCACGCCGCCTTCTTCGTAAAGATTTTTAACGCCCAAAAAATTCTCCACCCTGGAAATACCCTCTTGGGTTAATACCGCCGAGCGCATTTTCTCGTCCACTTTGTAATGCTCCTCGGCTTTAAGGCGCGGCACTAAACGGGCAAATTTTTGATACAGCTGGCCGGATTCTTCGTCTGGTTGGGAAATAATCAAGGGCGTGCGGGCCTCATCTATTAAAATGCTGTCCACCTCGTCCACAATGGCGTAATTCCAGCTTGCCCCGAGCGATTTATCCTGAGCGGAGTCGAAGGAAGTCGAGGGGCTACCTTCTGATCCACTCCTTTGAGCCAATTGACCGATATCATACACCAGATTATCCCGCAAATAATCAAACCCAAACTCGTTGTTGGTTCCATAAGTTATATCGGCCCGATAGGCCTCGGCCCTTGAACACGGCCGCAAAAATTCGTGAATAACCTTAAAGCCACCCACAACATCTCTTACATCGTCGAGCTTGGAGCTTGGAGCTTGCCTGCCCGCCGAAGCCTTGGCGGAGGCGGGGAGCTTGGAGACAACTTCTGAGTTTTGATCATTGGGATTTGCCTGCCCCGCGGAGCCTTGGCGAAGTGGGGGAATTTGTTTGGTAATTGGTAATTGGTAATTGGTAATTCCATTTTCTTGGTCCTTGATATTGCCAACCACCGACGGATTATAGAGATAACTGGTCTCATGATTGATACATCCGACGATCAAACCAAGAAAATGGTATATTTGTCCCATCCAAACCGTGTCGCGCCGGGCCAAATAATCGTTGACCGTAACCACATGCGCACCCTTGCCTTCAAGAGCGTTAAGATAAATCGCCAGAGTGGCTGTAAGCGTTTTGCCTTCTCCCGTTTTCATCTCGGCGATTTTGCCTTCGTGCAAAGCCAGGCCGCCCACCAACTGCACGTCAAAATGACGCTGGCCTAAAGTTCTCACCGAGGCCTCGCGAACCGCGGCAAAAGCTTGGGGAAGTATAGTATCTAGGGTATAGCCACTAGCCACTAGGGTTTTGAATTCTTGGGTTTTGTTTTTTAATTCCTCATCCGAGAGCTTTTTAAATTCGGACTCCAGCGCGTTTATTTCGCCCACAAGCCTAAACGCCCGCTTCAAAAAGCGGTCGTTCTCATCGCCGAAAAGTTTGGAAAACAAAGGCATATTTGTTCTCAACTCAATCTAGCATATAACACCTCGGGCTGAAAACAAAACAACCAAAATGAACCCGACCCCGCCCCAAGGGGCGGGGTATCGGGGCGGGTTCAGCTTGCAAGGTGTCGGCTCTGCCCCGTTAAAGCGAAGCTTCTACGGGGCTCCGCCGACAGCATTTTAAAAGCCCTCCATCCCCGCCCCAAGGGGCGGGGTATTACGGGCGGCAAAATAATGGCCTCGCTTTATTTAAGCCAGGCCATTATAAATAATAAAGTTCACTAAACTCCTCCAGTGAGATGCCGGCCTTTTTCAAGATACCTCTAAACCGGTCTGGATAAATATCATCGTGCTTGGGGATACTAACGGACGGCCGACCCACGCATTTTAAAAAGAAGTGGCTCCGGCTGTATCGCTCGTGCTGATAGCCCACCTTCATTAACACCCCAACTATCTCCTCCCCGGACAAACTGGGCAGATGGGTATGGATGTGGGCCTTGGCTGCGCCGCTGTCTGGTTTAACAACAACTGGCTTGATTCTGGCAGAAGTCTGGGTGAGCGCTTGAGCCCTTTTTAAAAACAAACGAGCCCCCGGAACACCATGTCGGCCGGAATGCAATTCGGCCAGCATAAAATCCAACTCGGATCTAACGGCTTCAGCGCGGGTTTTTCTTTTTAAAGATTCCAACTGCCTAATGGCTCTGTCTATTTTTTCTTGGCTGGGAGATCTAGCCTGGCGGGAATCAACCAAGGACTTTTGAGTTAGTGCGGCCCGATCGCCATTCCCCCCGCTCTCCGAGACAAGCGCCACAGGGGAAAGAACCAAGTTGTCACCGGGCGCCAGCGGGGCGTCTTCGGGCAAAGAATCGCTTTGGCCACACCTCTCTTCGCGCCGCCCGGGAAAGAACTCCGGCGCCAGAGCCGCCTTTTGCGGCACTGGCCGCGGTTTTGATTTTGAACCGGTCTTGGCCCCAAAATAACAACCCAGCCTAAAAGCGGCCGAGACAACCGCCAAAACCAGGCCAAACCAGAGCACATAAGGCACGGCTCTTAAGGCCAGATACTTGGGGTAAATCAACTGCACCTCCCAAAAAGGAAACGCATTCCTAAGGCCAAAAATGCTCAAGGGTGACATGGTCCCGTTGGCATAAACTTTGTAAAAAGATCCCTTATGAAAGTGCAGCCGGATTTCTCCGTCATCAATTTCAGCCCCTTCCAAGTAAGAAGCCACAGCTTCAGCCGGGGGCGCAAAGAACACAGCATCTTTGTCTTCCAAAAAGAACTGGCAGACTGCGCCCGGCTCGCTTTGCTTAAGGTGTATCAAATCTACTCCCAGCTGGTAAGCGGACCCAACAAAATCCCGCATGGCCGAGGTGCTTATTGGCTTGACCTTGGCCCTCTCGGCCGGAGAGACCGGAGTGGACTTTAATAAAATCGGCTCCTTAACCTCCCATAAAACCCATGCTCCGAACCTTTTACGGACGGTTTTTTCTATGGTTGCTCGAATAGCCTGATCGCTGAACTCGGGCCTGGCCAGAAACCAAAACTCCATGGCCGCCCAAACCAAAACCAGGCCAACCAACAAGCCAACCGAGGATCTTTTCATTCTTTTCATTATGACCTCCAAATCCTCCCTAGCCGCATTTATGAAAAACCCTTGTATTTTTTTATGTAAAGAACCCAATTATTTTACATATAATATACCATATTCCGCATTAAAAAGTGAAGCCCCCGCAGGAGCTGGGGGCTTCTTTTGGAGGCGGTGCGAAACCCCGCACCGAAAGCAGGCTTTATACCCTCCAGCCCCAGACAGGAGTCTGGGGCTTTCTGATGCGGGGTAAAAAGTGCATCTAAAGGTTGGTCCTTCGGTCCTTCGTAACACCGTTAGCTCGGACTACACCCAAGTTTGACTTATTTTTTCTCTGACCATACAATACTAACATAAGCTGATCTGAATCATATGCGCAAAATCGCCTTAAAGAATGTCGTCTGGAAAGAAGGCAAAGATTATATCTCGTGGAATCTCAACACCGGGGTTTCCAGTTTTGGCGATACCAAAAAAGAAGCCCTCGAATCTCTTGAGGAAGCATTGGAACTGTATTTCGAGGATATGCCTTTCTCCCAAGTAGTCAAGGTGGAACGACCCGACATCGTACCGCTGGCATTTGAGTATGCCAAGACCAATTGAGCTCAAAACGGTTATAGGGGTCCTGCAAAAACAGGGCTTCTTCTTTGTTTCGCAGAAAGGTTCCCACGGTAAATTCCGCAAACTTGGCTCGCCTAACAAAACCGTTATCGTGAAAATGGCAAAGAAACAAATCCCGCACGGAACCTTTCAATCGATTCTGCTTCAATCAGGACTCACAGAAAGCGACTTTCGGGACAAGAAAAAATAAGTCAAATTTCTTTTTGAATTGCATCTGAAGGACGGTCCTTCAGTCCAAAGTAAAAACGGCGGCAGAGATTACCGTGGTCCAGCGGCCGTCTTTGTCGCCTTCGGCCGACTGGGTGTAGTTAGAGGTGCGGATTATTTTGCCCGACGATTTGTAAAGCTGTTCCCGCTCATCCCAAGCCGTGTCGGGGTCAAAATCAATGCCCAATGTTGTGGCCAGCATCGTGGCCGCCAAGTCTTCGGCATAGTCACCGGCTTTTTGAGCGGTCTCGCCAAAAGGGTGGTGTTCGGAAAGATAGCCGTATTGATTCTCATCGGCCGGCAGGGCCAGACCAATGGAAGCGGCGACCAAACGATTGGGCTCGTTAGTGGCATTTCGCGCCAAAACCACAAAAACAATGGAGCCGGGGTTTAAAAATTTTAAGCCTTCCTCGCGGCTGATTCTTTTGCACCCCGGCGGAAAGATGCTAGAGACCGTAACCAAATTAAAAGGCGCTATGCCGGCATCGCGCAGCGCCAATTCAAAAGAGGTTAAATAATCTTTATGCACTCCTACGCCCTTGGTGAAAAAAACTTTTCGGGGTACAAAATCCACTACTTTACGAAATACGAATCTTTACGAATATACGAATAAATTATTCGCGTCATTCGTGTGCATTCGCATATTGGTGTCGCTACAAATACTCATCCTTTATTCTACCCCTTCTCCACCAGCGCGCTAGTGGGGATAACCTAAAAATTTTGCTAACCGCCCTAGCGCCGCGCTTGTAAACCGCCTCGCGCTTGCCCTTAAACTTGTTTAACTCGCGCCGCAGATCGTCTTTAATCTCATCCACGGCGGCCTGAACGCTCCAAGCTTCCGAGCGCGAGCGCAACACCTGCCCCCCGATTCTTAAATTGACCTCGGCAAAAAAGACTTCTCCTTTTTTGTGGTGATGGCTGGAGCGCCCTACTTCCACCCGCGCCTCGGCCGCCTGATCAGCATCAGCCGCTAGCTTCTCCACCGAGGCCAAGGCCTCTTCAACATAGGTCCGCAGGGATGGAGTTAGTGATAAATTAGTCGCTTTTATTATCAGGTTCATACACCTATCCCAATTACTCTAATTACCCAATTACTAGTTACTTAGTTACTACTTAGTCATCTCGACTCCATCTTCTAGAAGCCACTGCGTATACTCCTCCAATCACCCCGCCAACCGCAATTGCTAAAACCACCCAAAAGCCCAAACCGCCCAAGACCCCCCTCCAACGGCCGCTTTTGATAACGGCGGCCTCGTAAGAATCGGCCGCGTCCGACGCGGGCGCGGCGGCCAAAGAGTCGGTAACTTCATTATAAGAACTTTTTACTAAATTGCTAATGGCTTGTTGGGGCGGCGCGTTTACGGCGGCAACTGAAGACATAACTAAGGTGTTTAGAGATGAAACCGATCCAACGGCTAAAACGATATTGGCTTCTCCGGGCGTGGCTTCTTTGGTCCAATAAAAACCGTTATTGCCCCGAGCCGCGACCGCGTCGAACGCGGCCGAAGGTTTTTGAAATTTAACCTCGTCAACCACGGCCCCGCTGGGATATTTTAAGCGGACAGAGTCGGCCGCAGACAAATCCAAACCTGTAATTTGTTTAGCCAGCGCCAAAAAACCTTTGGGCGGAATTACAACAAAAGCCGGCAGGGCGAAGTTCCGCCCGCCGCCCTCCAAAATCCAGCCGCCTATGTTTGCGGTTTGACTACTAGGGTTGTAAAGCTCCAGCCACTGGCTGCCAGCCGCGCTAAACTCGTTGATTAAAACTTTGCCGCCGTAAACATAAACCCGCAATTGATCCCAAGATACTGCCTGTGAGCTATTGCCAACTTCCAATGTAACCAAATAAACGCCGGGATAAAGATAGCTGTGGCTGATACTAGCGCCTTCCCCAACCGCGCCGTCACCCAAATACCATTTATAACTGCTGGCGCCCTGCGACGAAGCGCCGTTAAACAAAATGTTCTGACCAACCTCGGCTACAACATCCGAGCCAGCTTCGGCCTTCAGCCCAACGGGGTTAATATTGGACCCGCTTGAGCTTCCACCAACAACAGAGCTTTGGCTTGATGGAGTTGTGGTGCCCGATTGTGACAACGAGCCAGACGCGTCTGGGGGCAAACCAGCGCCGCTGTTAGCCGCTTTGGGCGTACCGATAATCGCATTGCCGCCGACATCGCGGCCGTTAATGGTTACGCCGTCGTTGGTTTGCCAAGCGCCGTCACTGCGGCGTTCCATAGTGGACTTGGTAGCGCTCTCTCCGGCCGGCCAGCCGGAGGAAGCGTCTATTTGATCAACCATTTCTCCTTGGGTGTTCTTCAAAACCAAAAACTCGCCGTTATTGTTTAAACCGCTGCCGCCGAATGGCCCAAAAACATCGGCCGTTATGTCGGCCACGGAATTATCGTCACTGCGCTCAATTAAAAAATAACCCCCGGGCGCAATCTTGCCGCTAAGGGTTATGATTAAAGTTGTTCCGCCGGCTTCAAACAACTGCCAACCGCTTAAATCAACTTCCTCTCCGGCGGGATTATACAACTCCAGCCATTCATCGGCGCTGTTGGCGGCTGTGCCCATCCAGGCAATTTCGTTGATAATTACTTGGTCAGCAGCGCCAAAAACCACCCCCGGCCAGAGAAACAATAACAACAATATGAAAAACTTTTTACGCACTTGATTAAAATCAGTTGACTAGTTAGCCAGTTGACTAGTTTCTACCTAAAAATATCTCTAATCTGAAGCGGTTCGCGTTTAAGTTCGGCCAGTCTGTTTTGTCGCTGTTCCAAGTCCGCCGTAAAATCATTCAAAACATTTTCCTTAAGCGCCGCGTTCTCCGACTGCGGCGATCCACCGCCGCCCGGCGGCTTTAAGCCGTAAAAATAAAATGTAGCAGCCGCAAATGCGCCCATAACCAAACCCAGCACCCAGACGACCGCCCAGCCGTAATGTTCTATAAATTTTCCCACTTTCAGAATATCCATAACAACAAGCGACCCAATTACATAATTACATAGTTACTTAGTTACCTGATTTTCCTCCTCCAACGTCAAAACCCTGATATCCGCATTGGTTCTTAAAATTGACGCTCTGGTTTCCGAATCGACAGATCGGCTGGTCTCCAGCCGGCTAACTTGGGTTAAATAGGGTGAGTTTTCCAGTTGAGCCAAAAAGTTAACCAAATTGGGGTAATTGCCCGCGAGAGCCATCTTAAAATCCAGCTGATTGCCGCCCGCTTCCCCCTCGCCGCGAACCGATTGAACTTCAACCGCATTGCCGCTGGACCGAGCCAAATTTTCCAAAAAAACAATAAAATCCACGGCGCGGCTGGAGCTTAAAAATACGCTCTCTACGCTCTGACGACTGGAGACAGTTCTTTCATATTCTATTTTTATTTGGAACAAGTTCGTCCGTTCAGAAATTAGCTGATTCAACTCTTGGCGCCCCCGAGCAAATTCCCGGCTGGTTTGGCGCACCTCCAGCCACAGCCACACGCTTACCCCGGCACAAACTGCCAGCGCCAAAATCAGCCCGGCATAACGGCGGCCCAAAGAAAATCCGGAGGAAGAGGAAATTGCAGTAAGTTTATTTAACATAAAAAGTGAAGCTAAAATTGGCGTTAGCGCTTTCCAAAAAATTGCTTAGAGGGGAATTCAGCTTTTCAAAAAGAACCGACTCTTTTAGACGGCTCTCAAAAACCATAATGTCGCCGCGGCTGGCCGCCACACCCGATACGATTATTCGGCGGCTGGCATTATCAAACGATAGAACCTGCAGACTGACCCCCGAAGGAACCAGCTTGTTCAATTCCAAGAGCGCAGCCACCGCGCCAGTTTGGCCAGACTTAAGGGTACTGTAACGAGTCAGCAAAGCATTAAGACCCTTTACTTCCTGTTTCAGCTCTTGGGCTTCGCGGGTTTCGCTGTTTAGATTTTCCAAACTTAAAGCCCGATCCACTTCCCGAGCCTGTATTTTTAAAAAGATCAAAGAGTTTAAGTTAAAAATTGCGAGTGCGGCAATAATAATCACGGCAAGCCATATCAAAAGTCTGATTTGCCGGAAAAGCAGATCTTTATAAACAACCAGCTTGCGGGTGGGCGGCAACAGATTAATCATAGAACGAAGTTTCTTAGTGTTGAACCAATTGCCGTGACGTAACTTAAAGACTCTTCCCACGACATTGTTGATTCCGTTCCTCGGCCGCTGATATTCCAGCTTTTTAGCGGGTTGGCCGGCATCACCACTAAACCCAGCTGCTGGCTCAACCAATCCGAAAGGCCAGCCAAATTGGCTCCGCCGCCGGCTAAAATAATTCTGGAAACCCCGCGCCCATTATTCGCGGTTTTGTCGGACGCGCCGTGGGTTTCAAAAAAGCTTACATGATGCTGGATTTGATCTTTAAGCTGATCCAGCAAGGGGCTGAAAATTTCCAAAAATTCCCGACCGTTCTCGTGATTACGATTTATACCCACCAGTTTTTTCATCAACTCGGCCTCGTTGGCAGTCACGCCCAAGCGATCACTTAGCGCGGCGGTAAAAGCATTGCCGGCAACATCGCCGGAAGAAGTAAAGCGCACCACACCTTTTCTGACCATGACAAAGCGGGTTCTGGTATCGCCAATGTCTAACAACAAAACCGCGCCGTCTTCGGGCCGTTTTGACTGCCACCCCAACATGGCTCTGGCCGAAGCCACAGCGTCAATTTCCAAAGCCAAAAGGCGCCAGCCCAGTCGCTCAAAAAAACCGGCATAAGAATCAACCACCGCCTTGGGTGCGGCATTGATCATAACGCTGCCCCCACCGTTAACGACTTCGTAGTCATAATAAACCTCGTTTAGGGGCAAAGGGATATTGGACTCAACTTCAGATTTTACGGCTGATGCCAATTCACTTTTCTTTAAGGCCGGCAGATCCACAATTCTTAAAAAAACTTTATCTTCGGGCAAAGAAACCGCGAGGTACTTTGTTTTTAAAAACGGGCGCTCCTGATTATTAAGCACCGCCGAAAGCGCCTGCGACAAGTCGGCTTCGTCTTTAATCAAACCGTCTTTGACACTGCCATCTTTTAAGGCCGCCCTGCCAAAACCGGCCAAACTAAAACCAGATCGGCCCTCGGGTTTAAGAGCCGCCGCCTTAACCGTGCTTTCAGAAATATCCAAACCCACACAGGGCGGAAAAAATTCCAGCATATATGTCTATAATACCACAAATCACAACGACTCCTGCCAGGATTTGATTTTTGGAACCACGGCCGAGCCGCCGGTAAATTTTATGTCGGCCAGGCCGCTTTCATATTTTAGAACCGCGCCGTTGCCCATATTTATTTTATAGGCGGTAACTTCTTTCACTTCTATATTATTGCCTATATCCGCCTCGCCGTAAGGCGCGTAGAGAATTGCCCCGGCCACATTGTTGCCCAGCTGGAAAGCTTTGTCCGGGCTAGCCGCGCGGGAAACTATCATCACAAAACTAGCACTCTGGCCCGATCCCGAAAAAACAACGCCGTTGCCGAAATCGGCCTTACCATCAACCAACGCCACGCCGCTGTCCGAGCCGTAAATCGTACCCAATTTAACAACCGCGTTGTTTTCCAGAATTAATTTGCCTTTAACCCAAATTGTCCCGGCCAGGGTTAAGGTTTTGCCGTTATTTACTTTCAAGTCTCCGCTGATCACCTTGGGGCCCAGAGTGCCATCGCTTGAGAGAGTATAATTGCCGCTTACGGTACCACCCGTGGCGGCAGCACTCTCCCAAAAAGACATTTGCTCGGCCGAGACGGGAAAATTCAAAAGCGGCAAGTTTGGCGGCACCGTCACCGGGCTGATTTTACTGCCGCCCACCGTGCAGTTATTCAGAGTGTTATAGTAAGCATCGCGACCGATAGTGCAATCCTGCAGCAAGTTGGCCTTAGCCAAGCCGGTGATAGTGGAGTCAACAATATCAGTAGCCGTGGCGTTGCCGCCCACGGTGCTGTCCTCAATTCTAAAAGCCTGGGCATCGCCGCCGACCACAAGACGCTCCAGGGTACTGGTCGCAGCCAAAAAAGCCGAGCCAGTAATGGCGGCATCGTTGCCGCCCCTGACGGAGCCGTTGGAAAAAATCGTGCCTTCCACCCGGCCATCATTGCCCATCACCAAGCCGCCCGCCCCAATCTGCATGGCATAGTTGAAAGAAGCCGATATGCTGCCGTCATCAACCACCAACGTTTGGGTTTGGAAATACTTTCCCTGGCTTGAGGCCTTAAAAACATATTGCCGGCCGGACTCGGCACCCGTGGCGCTCAAAGTCACGCTAACGCCAGACAAAGATGAGCTCTCCCCCGAGACCGGATCCAAAATCAAAGGGTCGTAAACACGCCTCAAGGCATCCTCCAAAAAACCCTCGGCGGCATAGCCGTTTTGCAAATTGATGATACCGGTGCGTTTTTGAAACGCACTCTTTAAGGCCAACTGCGAAAAGACCCCGGCCAGCAAACCAAAGACAGCCAGCATCATCATTACGGCATACAAGGCGGCAAAGCCGGAATCATCCCGGATCTTGGAGCTTGGAACTTGGAACTTGGAACTTGTATCTTGGAGCTTTTCTTTAATTTGGACTTTGGATTTTGTCATTTGAGATTCATTTTGAATTTTGCATTGTCATTTTGCATTTTGCATTTTGACTTTTGAATTTATTGTGTGTAGCTTCCCCTCACAAACGCAAAAGCCGTTAAAGCAATGCTTTGATCGGGCCGCGATTTACTCTTTAAGGTTAAATACAGCCGTGCGCCTTCACCGCCAACGTTATTGGAACGCACCAGTTTAAACCGGGTGGCCTCAACATCTTCACCGCTCAATGGCTGGGCTGGTTTGTTTTCTCTTTTTATCCAAACGCGCCCGCTGGCCCAGTAAATGTCCGTAAAAGTTACCGGCTCGGTCTCATCAGCCGGGCGAAAAGATGTTTCTAAACTTAACTCGCCAAAATCGCCGTCCAAAACGGTGGTGGGCAGGTAAACCCGTCGGGCGTTTTTGGTTTCCTGTAGAAACGCGCCGGCCACCCGATCGGCCGAGTCAACCAATTCCCCTTTAACCTTGGCCGCGCGGTAGCTGGTAAAATTATTGACCGTAAGACCGGCCAGAATGGTTATGACCACGGCTAAGACAGCGGCGTATAAAACCGCCTCAACGAGAGTAAATCCGTTAAATCGCCGAGATGGCTCTTTTCGCACAAACAACATGTCTATAATTAAAATCCGAAGCACAAAAATAACATCGTTAAACGTTAATCGGCAACGAGACCCGTATCGTTCAGAGTAAGACGTCTGACGTAACCGCTAGACCAAACGGGCATCGTAACCCTTCAACGGTAAACGCGGTAGATTCTGTTTAGGATTTCGATATTAGGATTTCGAATTTAACACTATCATCTAAATTTCGCCAAATACGTGCTCACTTTAACATTCTTAGAGACCCCGCGTTCCTGCCATTCCACCACGGACTCGGCGAGCAGTGTCCTGGCGTCTAAACTGCCGCCGGCCTCAACAATGCGGCCAGTGGCCAGATCACGCCGCACCGGCTTTAACACAAAATACCGTTTAAAAACTCCGTCTATGCTGCCCGGATCCGCGCCAGCAATGGACCAATCACGGGAACCTTCCGAAAAAACCAAGAAATAAGATGTGCCGGTGCTAAGATTAGTCAGGTTAACCCAATCCGCCTCTTTGAGCGATCTTAGGGCCTCCAGAGTTTCGGCCGCGAGGTACTTGGCTCTTACATCAAAAAGAGACGAATCAACCCGCCGGCCAGCGGACAAATTAAGCTGGGCCATGGCGGCCATAACAATGGCCAACAAGCCCAAAACCAAGACGATTTCTAAGAGTGAAACACCCCTATCATCAAATGACATAACCTAAAATTTCTAACTACCCGAAATAGATATTAGAGATTAGATATTGCGCCGCCTAATTTGTATTATATCTTTCATCTTTTCTTTTTTCAATTTTAAAATTCTCT
>CAZGLK010000020.1:0-13760 GCA_964526375.1 uncultured Candidatus Saccharibacteria bacterium
CTTTGGACCTTGCCCAGTAACTTAACTTAGTTAAGTTACTGGGCTTGGGGCTTCGATATTTTTTCGAAGCCCCTTTAATTTTGGTGAAAGTTTGGTAAAATTGAATTGGGCAAAGCTAATGAAGGATAGATCAAGGTTTATCCTCGCGTTTGTCTTCTGTTTCAAAAACAGAGAACAAAGAAACTCCTTGTTTCGGGCCAGATCGGGTGTCCCGACGTTATTGAGGGATTGCCGAGTAAAAAACTATCCGCGGGAGCGGATTCCAGGGAATTTAATTCTTTAAATTTCCGGTGACAATGGATGGCCTGAAACAAATTTTGAGGACTCCAACCGTCTTAACGGCGGCAATCGCAGAAATGGCGGTCTGGCCAATGTCAACTACAACTGGCCCGACAACCGCAACGACAATATCGCCGGGCGTCCTCTGGTAGTTTCTTTCAACAGCAAAGAGCGCCTTGTACGGCGCTCTTTCTAACCTAGTTTGATTTTATCCAGCCGCCCAACATTCTGCCGATTTCTAAAACTTTTTCTTCAATCAATAGATACCTCTTTATGTTAATTGATTTGGTGTCATAGGCAATACGGACAAGATATTTTAATAAATCGGTCTTGTCGCTCGCTTTCCTTATGGCTTCACCCTTCTTGTATTTGGGCAGATAACTGGCCGAGAGTATTAGCTCTAGGATTTCTAAAATTATATTTTCGATTTTTTGTCCCAGAGTGTATCGTTCCAATTTCGGGAGTGTTTTTAGGGTATCGTGGAATAATCTGTATAATTCCCCAGTCTTATGCACCAAGGGAATTTCAACTCCATCGGGGGGGGCTTTAATGGAAAGGTTTTCCATAATATTTTTAACGAGATTATTTCTCTGGAGAATCTGTTTTTAGCTTGGAAGGAATTTAAGAGAGATAAAAGTAGAAAGGCCGATGTTCGGGAATTTGAGTTTAACTTAGAGGATAATTTGTTTCAACTCCATGACGAGCTTAAAAACGGGACTTACAGACACTCGGATTATACCTCATTCTATGTTTTTGATCCAAAATTAAGGCATATCCATAAGGCCTGCGTGAGGGATAGGGTCTTGCACCAAGCCGTTTTTAGGGTTTTATACCCCATCTTTGATAAGTCCTTCATCTTTGATTCTTATTCCTGCCGCTTTGGTAAGGGGACGCATAGAGCTGTGGCTCGGCTTGAAATTTTTTCCAGAAAATTAAGCCGCAACCACACCAGAAACATTTTTGCTTTAAAATGCGATATCAAAAGATTCTTTGACTCGGTTGATCAAGACGTCTTAATTGACCTTATCGGCAGACGAATAACCAATCCAGGCGCTTTGTGGTTGATCAGAACCATTATCGCCAGCCTTGAAAAGCTGCCCGGCCAAGGTTTGCCTCTGGGCAATGTAACCAGCCAGCTCTTTGCCAATATCTATTTGAATGAGTTGGATCAATTTATTAAGCATGAACTGAAACAAAAACATTACCTCCGCTATTGCGATGATTTTGTGATCTTGGGGGAACGCCCGGCCGATCTGGTTGAAATAGCCAAAAGAATAAATGATTTCTTGGCTCAACACCTAAAATTATCTCTCCACCCCGACAAGGTTATTATCCGCAAATACTGCCAAGGCATTGATTTTCTGGGGTATGTGGTTTTGCCGCAGTATAGGGTTTTGAGAACAAAAACTAAGGTCAGATTGCTAAAGCGCGTGAATGAGAAGAATCTGCCTTCGTACTTAGGTGTGTTAAAGCATTGCAGCTGGTTTAAAATAGGTAAGAAACTGCCCCCTTATTTTACGCCGAATTAACTGGTATTATAGTTATAGGCCCCAAACTCCTAATTCCTAATTCCTATTCCATGCCCGACAACTTAGAAGAACTGCAAAAAAAATTATATACCCCATCGCGGCCGGTTTTACCCAAACCGGAACAGCCGCTGCCTAGTGAGGCCAAACCGCCGTCTGCCGAACTGCCGCCTTTGCCCGACGAGCCCTCGGCTTCCGGCTGGCGGAAAATAAAAATCGGGCTGGCGGTGTTTTTTCTTTTGGCCTTAAGCGCCGGCGCTTTTGTTTTTTACCGCGGTTTTTACGCTTTTCGCAAAGACAGGGTGGAGTTGAGCTTGTCTGGCCCGGAAAGTATAACGGCGGGGGAAGAGGCAGTTTGGCGGGTGAGCATTGTTAATAGAAACGAGACTCCTCTAAGGGAAGGCAGATTGGTTTTTCATTTTCCCGATTTTTCTTCACCCCAAGTTCCAACCGAGATGATCAATCAGCAGCGGGGGCGGTTGTTGGAAGCAGAAATAGACATAGAGCAAATACAGCCCGGTGAAAAACTGGAGCATGAATTTCGGGCGCGCGTTTACGGCGGTGAGGGTTTTGAAAAAAAAGCTCAAGCAATATTTAAATTCAAACCGGCCGCGGGTAACATAGTTTTTGAATCCAGCCGCGAGCACCAACTTACCATCAGCTCTTTTCCAGTTGATTTGAGCGTAAACTTGGCCCGGCAAACATTGTCGGGCGAGACCGTTTCAGTTGGTTTTGATTTGGCCAATCGCGGTCAGGCGAGTTTTAACGATTTAAGATTGCGTTTGGAGTATCCCTCGGGCTTTAGGGTTTTGGCAGGCTCCGAAAAGCTGGGCGATTTTAACAACACCTGGCGGCTGGAGGAATTTTTGCCCTCCGAAACAAAAACTTTAACCCTAATGGGGCTGGTTAACGGCTCGCCCGGCGAGACCAAAGTTTTTAGGGCCTTTGTGGAAGGGCGCGAAGGCGAGACTTGGCGGGTGTACAAAGAATCCTCGGGGCAAGTTCAGCTTATTGGCGCGCCGCTGGTTTTGGAGATGTCGGCCGAGCCGGTGGGGCTCAACTCGATTGCCTTGGGCGGGGTGGGGGTAGTTAAGGTAAAATGGGCCAACACCTTGGATGTGCCTTTAGCTGATGTGGTTTTAAAAATAAAGCTTAGCGGCGAGGCGGTTGATTTTGCCAAGTTGGTGGCCAATGGCTTGCCGTTTGATTCGCTGGCTCGGGAGAATGTAACGGTGCAGTCGGCAACTCTAGTTTGGAACGAAGGCAATCTGGCCGATTTGGCCAGCCTAAACCCCTCGGCCGAAGGCGAGCTAACTTTGGAGATTCGCATAAAAGACAAATTGCCCTTGGCCTCCGCCAGCCGCGCGGTTGCGGTTGAAGCCGCAATTGAATCACCGGCTAAACCCGAGGGCTTGGCTGTTTCTAAAATTTTCTCCAGCCGGAGTCTTAATTTTAATGTGGGAAATTAAATCTTAGCCCCGCTGTTTGAGGTAGGGTGATTCATCACTTTAAAAAATGGACTAAAACCGCTGTCCATGCTACTTTTTCACTATGTCCAACCGACAAATCGCCTCAATTCTTAGGGCTTTCCAAAAAGCTCCGGCAAAAAGCAAATTGCGCCGGGGGTATTTTAGCGTGTTTGAAAAAAAGATGGCCTATCGGACAACCAAAACAGAAAATCCTGCTGTAACTCTAAAACTGGTGGAGAAAGTTCTGCGCAAGCTGTCCCCGAAACATTATGGCTAAGTACCAGGGCGAAACAAGTTACAAGGAAACGGCTTTCGGCGTTATCCCGCGTTCAAAGCTCATTCCTTTGGAAATAGAGGGGATAAAAAAGGCGTGGGATTTCGTTTTGCGGAAAAGAAGCAAAGGCAAATTACCCTTGACTCCCAAATTTATTAAAGAAACCCATAAAATCGGCTTTGGCTGGATATTTCCCGCTATGGGTGGCAGATACAGGAACATTGAAGTCAAAGTATCAAAACACACACCGCCGAAATTTTACCGTATTCCCCAACTGCTGGAGGAATTTACGAAAGATTTACAGACAAGGATCAGGCATCTCCCAAGAATTGAAAACAAAATTTTTTTAGATGAGCTTATCTCGTTGTTGGCATGGTCGCACCACAAGTTTCTCTGGATTCATCCGTTTCAGGATTACAACGGCCGGATAGGCCGGTTGCTGAATAATATGATTCTGTTGAATCTTGATTTGCCGCCGATAGAATTGAAAGTAGAAACTACTTCCGGAAGAAAAATTTATATTAAGGCGCTGCAAGCCGCCGACAATTTTGATTACTCAAAACTGGAAAAAATTGTGCGGTCATCAATCAGCGAGGCTGTGACAGAATTGAAGGTTAAAAAAGAAAGACCCCAATGAGGACAAAACCTCATTAGGGCACCCTTTCCGTTCGTGATGGTTTATAGTGTAGCAAGCCCCCGATTAAAGTCAATAGCAACTATCCACACCTCCAATCCATGACCCCTGTTTTAATTTCCATAATTATTTTTCTGCCCGTGTGAGGACACGGGGGGATGAGGTTGGGGAGTGTTGTGGAGATGGCAAAAGTTAGATAGCATGGTGGTATGATGGACTCACTGGATAAAATTGTCTCTTTGTGCAAGCGCCGCGGGTTTATTTATCCGGGCAGTGAAATATATGGCGGCCTCGCTAATTCGTGGGACTATGGTCCTTTGGGCGTGGAGCTGAAAAACAACATCAAGAGTCTATGGTGGCGGAGGTTTGTTCATGAGCGCGACGATATGGTGGGGTTGGATGCGGCCTTGATTATGAATTCTAAAGTTTGGGAGTCCAGTGGGCACCTCTCCAACTTTAATGATCCGTTGGTGGAGTGCGAATCATGTCACAATCGGTTTCGAGAGGAAGACGTTTCCCAAATTACCAATTACCAATTACCAATTACCAAACAAATCCCAAATCCCAAATCCCAAAAAGGCAAATGCTCTGGTTGTGGTGGTGAATTAACACAGCCCAGGGTGTTTAATTTAATGTTCAAAACATTTCTGGGTCCCTCGGAAGATACCGCCAGCACCGTTTACTTGCGTCCCGAAACGGCCCAGGCCATGTTCGTTGATTTTAAGAATGTTTTGGATACCAGCCGCCCAACTATTCCCTTCGGCATAGCCCAAATCGGTCGAGCTTTTAGAAACGAAATCACACCCGGCAATTTTATTTTTAGAACCCGCGAGTTTGAAATGATGGAGATAGAATACTTCGTCAGGCCGCCTGGGGCGGCCTCGCGGACAAACGCGGACAAACGTGGACTTGACGCGGAAAAAGAGGAATGGGAAAAATATTTTGAACATTGGAGAGGCGAGATGCTGAAGTGGTTGGAAGACATCGGCGTTGATCTAAAACATATTCATGAATTGGAGGTGCCGGCCGAGGAGCGGGCGCATTATTCCAAGCGCACTATAGATTTTGAATATGATTTTCCCTTTGGGCGAAAGGAACTCTATGGCTTGGCCTATCGGGCCGATTTTGACCTGAAGAATCATTTCAACGAACCGCCTTACCGCGATGCCGAAACCGGCCAGGAGTTTTGGCCCCATGTGATTGAGCCGAGCTGGGGCGTGGACAGGTCGGTCTTGGCGGTATTGTGCAGTGCCTACGACGACACCGATCCGGAGCGTATTGTCTTGAAACTAAAACCCCAGTTGGCTCCCTATAAAGTCGCTGTGTTTCCACTTGTTGCCAATAAGCCCCAATTGGTTGAAAAAGCCCGCGTGATCTATAAATCGCTCCAAGCTCCAAGCTCCAAGTTCCAAGTTCCGGTCGTCTTTGACGACCGCGGCAACATCGGCAAGCGCTATTATGCCCAAGACGAAATCGGCACGCCATTTTGCGTTACCGTGGATTATCAAACCCTTGAAGATGATACTGTTACGGTGAGGGACAGGGATACGGCGAAACAGGAAAGAGTGGGCGTGTCAGCACTGAATGGCTATCTGGGCGATAAAATTTCTAATTCCTAATATCTAATTTCTAAACAAATCCCAATACCCAAATCCCAAATGGACTACGAAGATAGAAAAAAACCCCGCCTTGGATTTTTGCCAAGACGGTTTCTCCTTGCAATGACCACCCTTTTTAGTCGTTAGGCCACAAGGCCACAAGTACAGATGCCGGCAAGAACAGGAATAGTATAGCGGCCGAAAATCCCCCTACCAACATCAGTATTTCTTTTACAGTTAGGGGTGGATCATTATCCAACACTGGTTGCATTTGTCCGTCACCTCCAATCGATTCAAAGAACTTATTTGTTTTTTATGTCCGCCATGATAGCATTGTTTTATGGCTAAAGCAAGAAAAATCAAGCCGACCTTTTTATATTTTCTGGCAGAATATCCCGTGGCTGGCCGCGGGTCCGGGCTCATTTTGAATTACAAAATTGATCTAAACCCATACACACGATTGACTCCGTCTGTTTCTGTTGTTATGCTTCAATAAAGTCATGCTACTAACAAAAATTGGCAATCCAACTGTTTCTATTCCCATCACAATCCCCCAAATGGCAGAGGGTCTGCGTAAGCTGTCTAGAAAAGATTTGGAAACCCTGGAATTGCTGCTTGATAAAAAGGCGATGAGGGCAATTCAGAAGAGTGTTTTGGATGTGAAGCAGGGAAGGGTTCGAGAGCTTAAGGTATGAGAGATTGGCGGGTATACATTGCGTCGTCCGCCGAGCGCGAGGTCAAAAAGCTGCCGTTGGAAGTTCGCAGATTTGTTTTAGATGAATTTCCCGATATTGTTAGGCAGGCTCCATTAGTTGGCGGGTTGCTCTCCGGACCTTTGGCTTGGCTCCGGAGTTTTCATTTTTCTGCCAAGGGCCAGCTTTATCGAATTGCCTACAGTGTGGATGTAAAAGATTCCAAGATTTATGTCCATTATGTTGGGCCAAGAGGAGGTTTTTATGGAAGGTTGAGACAATCTCTTGGTTATTAAGCTATGCACAAATTCAAAAAAGAAACTTGGGCCAATGGCCTAAGAACAATCTATGTGCCCATGAGCGGCACCGAGACCGTAACCATTTTGGTTTTGGTGGGCACGGGCTCGCGCTACGAGACCAAAAACATCAACGGCATTTCCCATTTTTTGGAGCACATGTTTTTTAAGGGCACCACCAAGAGGCCGGGCAAGTCGCAAATCGCCCAGGAATTAGACTCGGTCGGCGCGGCCTACAACGCCTTTACCGACAAGGAACTGACCGGCTATTGGGTTAAGACCGACTCCAAGCATGCCGACTTGGCTTTTGATGTTGTCTCCGATATATTTCTTAACTCAACCATTCCGGCCGCAGAAATAGAAAAAGAGCGCGGCGTTATTATCGGCGAGATAGACATGTATGAAGACACGCCCACACGCAAAATCGGCGACTTGTTTGAGGAGCTTTTGTACGGCGATCAGCCGGTGGGCTGGGACATTGCCGGGCGCAAAGAGGTGATTCGCACTTTGAAACGGAATGATTTTATAAAATACCTGTCTCGTTATTACAAATCGCGCAATGTGGTGGTGGCGATTGCGGGCAACATAGAGGCGGTGAAGGCGCGAGCCCAAGTTAAAAAGTATTTTGGGGCAATTCGCCCCGGCGGAGTTGGCCGACCATTGCCTTGCCAAGAAAAACAAGTCTCGCCCCAAATTAAAATAAGCTACAAAAAAACGGATCAAGCCCATTTAATTTTGGGCTTGCGGGCTTACGATATTTTTGACGAGCGCCGCTGGGCCTTAGGGCTTTTGGCCGTCATTTTAGGCGGCAGCATGTCTTCGCGCCTGTTTATTAAGATACGGGACGAGTTGGGCTTGGGTTATTACATTAGAGTATCGGCTTCGCTCTCTAGCGATCACGGCTATTTTGATGTTAGCGCCGGTGTGGACACCAGACGGGTTAAGGAAGCGATAGAGGCCGTAATGTCTGAATTAATAAAGGTAAAAGAGAATGGCGTTAGCCAGGCCGAGCTTAAAAAAGCCAAGGACTACATTAAGGGCTCCACTCTGCTGGGTTTGGAATCTTCCGATGAGGTCGCCTCGTTTTTTGGCTTGCAGGAGATAATCACCAAACAGCTTTTGACAGTTGAGCAGAAGTTTGGTATGATTGACAAAGTCACTCTAAAAGACATCGCGGGCGTGGCCCAAGACATCTTTCAAAACAAGAAGCTCAATTTGGCTTTGATCGGACCGTTTAAGAATAAGTCCGAACTGGCTAAGCTGCTGCGGTTCTAAAAACCGGCTATGGCAGGCCGAAATAATCATCTAGATATAAACATTACCTTCGAAACATTGTTCCGGGTTCTTTTTATTGGTTTGGGGGCGGTGTTGCTGTATTTAATAAGAGATGTGGTGGTTGTTTTAATTTTGTCGGTGATTATTGCCTCGGCGGTTTCTCCCTTGGCTACCTACCTTCAAAAGCGCGGTTTGCCCCGGGCCTTAGCCGTATTCCTGATTTATCTTTTCGCCCTTTTGATTTTAGGACTAGTTTTGTATTTAATAATCTCGCCTTTGAGCAGTGAGGTAGACAACCTGGGTTTGGTGGTGCCCATATATTTTGACAAGGTCCAGTCGTCTTTTAAGGAAATCCGCGATACCTCGCCCCAGTACGAACAATTGCTAAATCAGGTTCAGGCCCGGCTTGACGACATCGGCCTGGCGCTGGCGCGTTTGTCCGGCAATATTTTTGGCGCTGCCACCAAGCTTTTTGGCGGAGTGGTTTCGGCTATATTCGTAATCGTTATTTCTTTTTATCTTTCGGCCCAGGAGCACGGCATCAGCGCGTTTTTGCGTTCCGTTACGCCGCGAGAACATCAGGCCTATATTCTTAATCTCTGGGCGCGCTCCCAGCACAAGTTGGGGCGCTGGCTGCAGGTGCAGCTGCTGGCCAGTCTTATTGTGGGCGTTCTGGTTTTTATTGGTTTGTCTATTTTTGGTATCAGGCACAGGGTTTTGCTGGCGCTTTTGGCCGCCATGTTGGAAGTGATTCCTTTTGTGGGGCCGCTTTTGGCGGCCGTGCCGGCGGTGGCGCTGGGTTTTTTAAAATCGCCCATAGTGGCTTTATGGACGGTGGTGGTTTACGTTGTAGTTCAGCAGATTGAAAACCATGTGATTGTGCCCAACATTATGCGCCGGGCGGTGGGCTTAAATCCGGTGGTGGTGATTATTGCTCTTTTGATCGGTGGGGAGCTGGCCGGCGTGCCAGGTATTATTTTGGCCGTGCCGGTGGCGGTGGTGGCGGTGGAGCTGCTTAAAGATTTGGATCATCATCATAACAATTCAGTGAGTAGTGAGTAGTTGGTAGTTGGTAGTTGGTAGTAATATGTTTGGAAAAATTTTTGTGGTGGCAACACCCATAGGCAACTTAAAAGACATTACTCTGCGCGGCCTCGAAGTGTTAAAGGAGGCCGATTTTATTTTGGCTGAAGACACCAGGGTGGCAAAAAAACTTTTAAGTCATTATCAAATATCAAAACCGGTTATCTCTTTTTTTGAGCACAGCCCTTTGGCAAAAGCGCGAAATTTGGTTAAGCTGTTAAGAGAGGGCAAGAGTTTGGCCTTGCTCTCCGATGCCGGCACGCCCAACCTTTCCGACCCGGGCTGCGGTCTTATTAAGCAGGCCCTTGACGAGTTTGGCGAGGGCCTAAAAATTGAGGTTCTTCCTGGCCCCAGCGCTCTTACTGCCCTAATAAGCATAGCCCACTTTCCCTTAAACGAGTTTGTGTTTTTGGGCTTTCCTCCGGCCAAAAAAGGCCGCCAGAAGTTTTTTAAATCGGTCGCAGATGAGTCACGACCTGTTATTATTTTTGAGTCCACGCATCGGCTCTTAAAAACCTTGAAGGGATTATCCGATGTTGTTCCGAATCGAGAGATGGTTTTGGCTAAAGAATTAACTAAAAAGTTTGAACGGGTGTGGCGGGGGGATGTAGATAAGGTCTATATGGAGTTACAGAGCTTGTCGGCCACAGAGCTTAAGGGGGAGTTTGCTATGATTTTAAGATAATTGATAACATAATCCAAAAAATCCTAATGTATCCTAATGCTCCGAATAAAGTAATTAAGTAACTCAGTAATTAAGTAATTGGGAGCATTCGGATAAATTTGTAGTTTAGGATTATTTTATCAAAGAGATGAAATTTTACATTACAACCGCCATAGATTATGTTAACGGCGCGCCGCACATTGGCCACGCTCTGGAAAAAATTCAGGCCGATGTTTTGGCGCGTTATCATCGCTTAAAAGGCGAGGAAGTTTTGTATTTAACCGGCACCGACGAGCACGGTGCGAAAATAGTTCGGGCGGCAGCGGAGGTAGGCAAGAATGTGGCAGAGTTTGTTAACGAAAATGCCGAAAAGTTCAAAAAATTGAAAGAGGTTTTGGGTTTGTCTTGGGATGATTTTATCCGCACTTCGGATCAAAACAGGCATTGGCCCGGCGCCCAAAAGCTGTGGCAGAAGCTAGAGGCGGCCGGAGATTTGTATAAAAAGAAATACCGCGGGCTTTATTGTGTGGGGCATGAGGCTTTTGTTACCGAAAAAGATTTGGTTGAGGGCAAATGCCGTGATCACCAAAAAGAGCCGGAGGTGGTTGAAGAAGAAAACTGGTTTTTTAGATTGTCCAAATATTCTAAAGAGATCGAATCAAGAATTAGGAATCAGGAATTAAAAATCATACCCAAAACCAGAGAGAATGAAATTTTGTCGTTAATAAAAAGCGGTCTGGAGGATGTTAGCTTTTCGCGGCCGGCTAAGGATTTGTCGTGGGGTATTCCGGTGCCCAACGATCCCGATCACACCATGTATGTTTGGTGCGACGCTTTGGCTAATTATATTACCGCCATCGGCTACGGCCACGATCCAAGATCCAAGATCCAAGATCCAAGATTTGAGAAGTTCTGGCCTGCGGATTTGCATGTAATCGGCAAAGATATTTTGCGCTTTCACGCGGCCATTTGGCCGGGCATGCTGCTTTCGGCCGGTTTGCCTTTGCCAAAATCAATTTTTGTGCATGGTTTTATAACCGTGGAGGGCGAGAAAATGTCTAAAACCGTGGGTAATGTGGTTGATCCGGTGGAGTTGGTTGAAAAATACGGTACCGATCCGGTTCGTTATTATCTCTTGCGCGAGATTCCGTCATATGAAGACGGGGATTTTAGCTATAAAAAATTTGAGGAGCGCTACAACGGCGACTTGGCCAACGGTTTGGGCAATTTGGTGGCGCGGCTGGCGGCTTTGGGCGAAAAGCTGGGCCGGGTTGATTTTGATTTTCAAAAAGATATTGAGCCGCAAATCAAAAATGAGTGCAATCAGGTTTTTGCCGCCTACGAGGCCTGCTTGGCGGATATCAAACTTAATGAGGCTTTGGCCAAGGTGTGGGAGTTGATTAGCCTGGCCGACGGCTACATTAACGACAAAAAACCTTGGGCTATTGATGATCAAAATGAGCTTGGCCGAGTTGTGGCCAATGCCTGCTATGTGGTTGGCGTGGTGAACAATTTGATCAACCCCTTTTTACCTGCCACCAGCGAGGCCATTAGCCGGCAAATCAGTTACCAAGAAAACGGTTTTGTTATGGAGAAAGGGAAAACTCTTTTCCCTCGTCTAATCTCCTAATTCCTGATTCATGACTCCTAAATTGATCGACGCGCACACGCATGTTCAGTTTGCCGCTTTTCAGAATGACTGGGAAGAGGTGATTCAGCGCGCGCTGGAGGCCGGAGTTTGGCTGGTGAATGTGGGGACGCAAAAAGACACTTCGGCTCGGGCGGTTGAAGTTGCTAATAAATATGCCGAAGGAGTTTACGCCACGGTTGGGTTGCACCCCATTCATACTCACCAAGCGCGGATAGACGCGGATGAATTAGGAGCGCCGCAGATCAACCCCTCGACTTCGCTCGGGGCAAGCGCGGATCAAAATCAGGAGGCACTAAACCCGCAAGGATTTATGAGCCGAGCCGAAGAGTTTGATTATGAATATTACAAAAAACTGGCTCAAGATTCTAAAGTGGTGGCGATTGGGGAATGCGGGTTGGACTATTACAGAATTAAGAATGATGAATTAGGAATTAGGAATAAGCAGGAGAAGGCTTTTATTCAGCAAATAGAGCTAGCGCACGAAATTAAAAAACCTTTAATGATCCACTGCCGCGATGCCTACGATGACTTGATCTTTCTACTCACTACTCACTACCAACTACTCACTATTCCCGGCATTATTCACTTTTTCTCCGGCACCAAAAACCAGGCCCAGAAACTTTTGGATATGGGTTTTTATTTTACCTTCGGCGGAGTAATAACCTTCGCCAAGGAATATGAGGAGTTGGTCAGATATATCCCGCTAGATAGAATCCTATTAGAAACTGATGCCCCATATGTCGCCCCCGCGCCTTACCGCGGCAAGCGCAATGAACCGCTGTATGTTGTTGAGGTGGCTAAGAAGGTTGGGGAGATAAAAAATGAGGACTTGGATAAGGTATTGACCACTACCACAGAAAATGTTAGGAATGTATTGGGGTTGGGAACAGGTTCTTAAACAACAATAAAACAATTCCAGCAGAGAGGAGACTCACAAATGGACTTGGCACGCATTCGCGATATCGCGGAAGAATCATGGAATTCTTTAACAGAGGAACAGGAACGTTGCCATGAAGCAGCGTTTAAGTGCGCTGAGCTTCTGCGGGAAAGAGGGTATGGAGTTGTCGTCCGGCACGGGTTTGCGGTTTATCATAAAAACCTCTTGGCGGATGAAATTGAAAAAGAAGGAGGAGAGGGAGAATTCGGCAAGAAATTTGCCAACTGCATACGGTCCTCGGAGATGGAGGGATTTATTACTGACCACTCTTGGTGTGAGGTGGGAGATGTTATTGTTGATCAGCTGCCTTATTTCAGCTTAGGTGATGTGGAAGGCAGTGGTCCTTTGATGATTCACCAAAAGGGCGAAGTAAAAGAATCCGAGGTTCGTTATGTTCGTTACGGCTTTGAGTTCTCTCTGGGTGGGAATCATTTTTTAGTTGTTCCAAGATTCTCGTGGTGGTTGTGGAGCTTGATAGTACCTTTTCGTTTGGTTAAGTTAAAAATTTAGTTCCATGATTTCAGGGCTCGAGCAATCGAGCCCTTTTTCTTGCTTAAATACTTATTTCAGGACATTTTTTGCAATGCTGTGAAATTTGTGATAATGTACGTTTATTATGCTTACCTCGCCTGCAGTAGTTGAAAAATTCAATAAGGAGCTAGCGGAGCTTAAGGAGGATGTGCGCGGACTTAAGCGGTACATTTTTTTGCCTCTTAAGGATTCGGAAGGAGAATACAAGGATTCATTTGTAAAAAAAATGTTGTCGCGGGCTATTGGCCGTGGCCCGTTTTATAATTTTAAGAATAAAGAATCTTTTCTAAAGCATGTCCGTTCTGGGAAATGAGGTTATATACGATAAGGATTTTGCCAAAGATGTCCAACGGTTTCCGGTTGAATTACAAAACAAGCTCGCTGATCTCGTTGTAATTTTAAGCCAAGACGCATTTAACCCGCTCCTGCATACCAAACCCTTGGGCGCGCCGCTGCAGGGGTTTTTCTCTTTTCGTATTACCAGAGATTATCGAGTAGGGTTTAAATTTCGCTCTGACCACATTGTTCAGTTGTTGGTAGCTGACAGGCGCGATAGAATTTACAAGCGATTAATAAGGAAAGTATTATGAAATATAATCCCTCAAAAATAGAATCAAAATGGCAGAGAATTTGGCTCAAGGAAAGAATCTACGAGCCCGGGTTAAAGTCGGCCAAAAATCCATTCTATAACTTAATGATGTTCCCTTACCCCTCGGCCGAGGGGCTGCATGTGGGCAATATGTATGCCTTTACCGGCTCGGACATTTACGGGCGCTTTAAGCGGATGCAGGGCCACGATGTTTTTGAGCCGATCGGTTTGGACGGCTTTGGCATTCATTCCGAAAACTACG
>CAZGLK010000021.1:0-13361 GCA_964526375.1 uncultured Candidatus Saccharibacteria bacterium
AGCGTCTCGCCTGCTCTGGTAAAAAAGGTTACTCCTGCCGCCGGGAATACATTGATTCTGCCTCCTTCCTGAAGAGCGATACCGTAGGGAAAAACAGCCGACTTAGGCATAATAGATTACAGAGAGTTTTTTAGGAACCGAAAACACACTGATCTCATGCAGTGGTTTGGAAGGAAAGATTTTTCTGGCTTTTTTGATTACTTCGCTCAAGGTTTGCCCGGAGGCAACAACCCTTCCACTAACAATAGCCACTTGTCGCCCGCCGTATTTTTTTATGTCAATGACTGGAAAATTTGTTTTTTTCATTGTTTTAAGCATAGTCCAGGTAATTGAGAAAGTCAAAGACGGTCCGCCAGACGGCGGATTTGAGTGGTAAGACTTTCCAGTTTTTGTTTTAGGTCCGGAGACATAAGAAACAGCGTAAAATAATCCAACTTCAAAAAATCAATTAGCGACCGTTTCGGCCAATACTATTAATAACCCAAATACCACCCTGGCCGATTGTCAAAGGCTGGATCAGTCGAATAGTGTAGATATTGTCATTATGATTCACCTCAACATCAGCTATATATGTCCCTGCATACTCACCAAACTTTTTAGATACCAATCTAAAGGTGTCATCACTGGCAAACCCATACTTCCTACCGTCTGCTATAGCCACTTGCACAGGGTCCAAACGCCAAGGTTGGTGGCCATCACCTACTCCTTGCTGGATTTCTCTTAACACTGTCGGATCTAATGGATCAGCTAATCCAATTTTGACATCCCCCAATGATCCCTGAAAAGTATCATCGGGGACTGATGGTTTGCTAAAAGAAATCTTGTCTGCTTTAACCAAATACCCCGCCACGCCCAGCAGGGCTATGAGGAGTAAAATGAGAATGTTTTTTGCAATGCCTTTTTGGTTCATATGTCTTTGTATTGTACCACCTAGAAAGCTAATAAGCTAACGTCTAGTAAGCTAATTCTATGCCCGCTTCAGCAACTCAAAGCTCTCTTTTATGATTTCTCTGGCTTGGACCAGTTGCTTTTGGGACGGCCGACGGATGTAAATCCACTTATGAAAAGGAAAAATCTCCAAGGTAACCGCGCCCTCAAAATCGTATTTTTTTACAAAAGACATAAACCCCGACCAGTCAAAATCGTGCCCCCTAAAACCGATATGAAAATCGCCTTGGTTAAAACCGTGAAAGTGCAGTACTTTGATTTGTCCCGTGTGTTTTTGAAAAAATTGATAAGGATCAAGACCAGCCAAAACCGCCTTGGCTACGTCCAGAGTTAGACTAATCTTGCGAGCTTCAACAAAACCCTCCAGCAATTCAGGCACGCCGGCATAGCGCGGCCAGCACTCCAACAGGCGTGGGGCTGCGTTTTCAAAAGCGATGTTAAGGCCGGTTTCTTTTTCTCTGGCTTTGATCCAATCCCAAAAATCACTGCCGGCAGAACGGCGCACCGTAGCCAAATGCATCACCACATTTTGCGCGCCCAAGTACTCGGCTGTCTTTAAAAACTTGTTTACGCCCCGCCGTCCCGTAAAGAGCACATACCAAGGCGGCTGGTGAATGTTGACTATGGGCAAGCCATATTTTTGAGATAGCTCCTTTATTCTGGCAAACCCCAGTTTATAAACCGAGGGCATCAAAACCAATTCCAAACCATCGGCACCGATCTCGCGGCCCAATAAAAAAACCTCCTCTAAGGGAAAGGGTTCTAACGAATGGCTTGATAACAATAATCTCATGTATCGGAGCCGACCCCGGGACTTGAACCCGGAACCCACGGTTTACGATACCGTTGCTCTGCCGTTGAGCTAGGTCGGCCGCGCCAAAATGACAGCATTTCCATAAAATAACATCTTTCTGCTAAAATGAGAAGTATGTTTGATCTGATATCATTGATCAAAGCCGCCGGCTATGTTGGCCTTTTTGGCATCGTTTTTGCCGAATCGGGCCTTTTTATTGGCTTCTTTCTGCCCGGCGACAGCCTGCTTTTTACGGCCGGTTTTTTGGCCTCGCAAGGATTTCTTGATTTGACTTTACTGATGGCCCTAACATTTTTGGGCGCGGTTTTGGGCGACAGTTTCGGCTACGGCTTTGGCCGAAAAGTCGGCTGGCGGATTTTCAAAAAAGAAGACTCTCTGCTTTTTCATAAAGACCATCTTGAACGCGCCCAAAAGTTCTACCAAAAACACGGCGGCAAAGCCATAATCCTGGCCCGTTTTATGCCCATAGTGCGCACCTTCGCGCCCATACTGGCCGGCGTGGGCAAAATGCGTTATCCGACTTTTCTGTTCTACAACATCATCGGCGGCGCCTTGTGGGCGGCAGGTTTGACTCTGCTGGGCTACTACCTGGGGAGTGTAATTCCCAATATAGACAAATACCTTCTGCCCATCATCGCCCTCATTATTTTTCTTTCCGTACTGCCCGCCCTAATCCACATACTCAAAAACAAAAAAGAACGCGAGGGGCTGGTTCGGTTCTTAAAATTAATAACCAAAAGATTCGTTTGAGCGGGCTCCCCCGCCAACCGTGTTTTACGATACCTTCAACTGAAGTGGAAACTCTCATTTGACACAGAAAGCTAGCCTTGTTATATTGAGACTACAAGTGCCTTCGGGCTCGCCCCCGCAAGGGGGAGAACAGAAAAAGTCGTCAAAATATCCCTTTGGCGGCTTTTTTGATAACTACAAAAGTATCGGGGTCAAGGAAGCCAACCTTATTCACCAACCGTTTTGTATCAATAAGACGAATCTGGGATATCAAGGCAGTAGCTCGTTTTCCTTCAACAAAACCAACATCCATACTACTTACTATTCATTTGTGTGCATTGGACGAAGTTAAAACCGTAACAATGCCGCCTTTGACTATCCGCTTTTTGCAATTGTTAGAGGTTGATGATAATCTCTTCCTAACATTAAATTTATGTTAATATAAAGTTATTGAACACCAATGGCTGATTACCCCTCCATCATTAAAAGAGTTAAGCCGAGTATCGCCCTAATTTTGGCATTAGACGCTAAAGGCGAATTGGCAGGAACTGGAAGTGGCTTTGTATTTGTAAAGAAAGGCATCTTGGTTACCTGTAACCATGTCGTAGCAGGAGCTAATAGTTTCTTGCTCCGATTTTCTGGCTCAGCCAAGCTTATAGAGGGTAAAGTAGTAATTAAAGACGACGAGCATGATTTGGCTTTAATAAAATTTGCGGATGATACTAGAGAACCCCTTTCTATGGGAGAATTGGATAAGGTTATTGAGGGTATGCCAGTTATTTTCTCTGGTTATCCATTCAGTTCTAAAGACCTAACCACCCATCAGGGAATAATCTCCGCAATTACCAAAGATGCAACCGGCATTACCGCATATTTGATAGATGGCACAGTTAATAGCGGAAATAGCGGATGTCCGCTTATGGACGCTGATGGTAAGCTAATAGGCATAGTCAATGCTAAAAGAGTTGTTCGTCCTGATATTCTCGAGAAGATTCAAAATATGAGTATCGGTGCGATATCTTTATATGATGTTGATTTGGTAGAAATATACCAAGCATTAGCTGGTAATTTACAATTGGGTGTCGGGTTTGCCATTCCTGCTTCATACATTCCTGAACATAAAGAGATGCAAGAGATTAACGAAGAACTGAAAAAAGAAACAGACAAAAACCAAAATAAAAATGGATAACGTTATGTTTATATATAAGACAAACGGCTTTTACCTCGGCTTTATTAAAAACGGGTTTTTATTTTCAAGAGACGGGGTTTATATTGGCTGGGTTGAGGGAAATTTTGTATGGGACTCAAAAGGAAAATTCCGTGGCGTAGTAACCGATGTAAACGGAAATAGATATATAATACTTAACCGTCTATCAATTCCACCGGCTCCAAGAATGCCGAAGCTACCATCGGCTCCAGAGGTATCTCCTACTCCACAATCTAATATAGTGCCAATCAAGCTATCTCCAGAATTAGTAGATGGGTTTAATGGATATTAAGCTCTGTATCCTTACCCTATACAGCTACTCGCTATTATTTGATAACAAAAACTCCCGATTTGGGAGTTTTTGTTATTTATACCCGATAGTGTTACCAGCTCCTGTAGCTCTTATATGGGCCGCGTATCCCTTTTTACCAGTGTAGGGGTTGTAATTGCCTTTTGTTGAGTAGTTATCCCATCTCGTGCTGTTTGGGCTTGATCGGTAATAGGGCTGAACATAAGTTCCGGTGCTTGGTTTGTAATAACCATTACCAACCTCTATTATCTTGATATTGGTCGCCTTGATCTAATGGTTCGTGATTAAACCCTCTTTCATAAGCTGATTCTCTACCTTGCTGAATCAAAGTAGATATGATGACCAAAATTACAAGACCAATTATAACCCCAACGATTTCCTTTTTTGTTTTAGCCAGTTCATATTTTTGCCCAATCCTATTACTCACTATTCTTTTTAGTAAAATAACGCCTAACAGCTATATTAATTGCAAAAGCAATTAGCATTATTCCTAAAACCTTTTCCGTATGATCATCTTCAAGTGATGGTAGTACTAAGCCAGTGTGTCTTACAAAATTATAAGATACCACCAATACTCCTGCTAGAAATAGTGCATCAGGGAGATATTTGTTTAAATATTTCATATTTTTTATTTTATATGATAGATGTTATTTTTTATTTGTTCTTTGTGCTTCTGGCAAAACAAAATCCCTAAGGTATATCTGACAAAAATCTGTTTGATAGTCTGCTAAACTGCAAACCTCTGCTACAGCTTTTTTATACCCATTTTCCTTACCAACACGATAACCAATAATTGTCATTACAATAACAAGTATAAAAAGCAATACTTCTGCAAAGTTTGATCTGTTATCAGAATTTTGGTTTTGCCAATCCATCTAATCAAATTATTCATTTATTAAACATGTGTCGTAAGCATTCTCTTGGGTTAAATAATCCTCACATCCTTCAATAAATGATTCCGAATTACCGTCGCACGATGAAACATTGTTAAGCTGACCCCATTCAAATCCAGCATAATGACCACTTCCTTCATCATATGGATTTTCTGGTTCTAAATCACTGCAATCTTTAGTTTCTTTGTATGTTCCATAGTTAGGATGCTCCTGCATTATTTGAGTTGAGTTATCATCGTCCTTAAATAATGAAAATACACCCCAAGCAATTACAATGACCATTATAAGCCAAATAATGCTATTCCCTTTTGTTCCATTTTCCATGTTTTAGGGTTTTACCAAAATTTTAGTTTTGTTAGAAATCTCTTAATTTTGTCTAAAATTCCTAATTTTGGTTTAGTTTCTTCTTGTTTGATTTCTTCAGTTTTTACACTTGAAGTAGCTAAAATATCAATTCCACTTATAGTCGCTGTCATAGTGTCGTGTTTCTTAGGAGTAATCTCTTCTCGCTTTTGTTCTTTTTGTTGGGCGGTAGCTTCTATTGTTGGTTTAGTCGGTATTACAGACGGTTGACTGGGTAGCTGAACAGGTTGTACTTCAAATTTTTCACAAGCAGTTTGAGTTGAGTTCCAAACATACCCATTCGTGCAATTACAGCTACTATTCTGGCTTACTCCCTTCTCACCAATAACATTATTACCATAAATCAATCGGCAATCTTCTGTGTGCGTAATACATTGACCATTCCGCATTAAGTAGCCCTCATTACATACACAAGAATCACCAACTTTTACTGAATTAGCGGGGCAAACAATACTTGCAATGCAAGCTGTTTGAGAACTATTCCATTCATATCCTTGAGTACAATAGCACGACTTGTCTATACCATAAGTTGCGACACCATATTTATCTTGGCAGTATTGATCAATTGTAATGCAATTATCTTTGTTGGTATTGGTTGCATAACCACTATTACAAGTACAGCCCCCGTTAGAGTATGAAGCGTTTGCTGGGCACGATGGTTGGGGTGGAATATAAGGAGTGGGTGGTGAGTATGTTCCGCTGTAATAACTTCCACCAGAACTATCCAATTCCTCTGCATCCCAAACTTTACAATCCTGATCTCTGTCTACCAAATAGATCCTGTCGCCAATTCCATCGAGATATGTACCTTTATCAATATATATATACTTGCCTTCATAAACCCACATACTTGAACATCCAATTCCGTACTCTACCAAGTACTTATCACCCCATTTGTCTTCAACAATAATTTTGTCATCATCCAAGTCCTTAACAAGATAGTATTTTTCAAAATCATCAGCTTTTGCAATATTTGATGATGTCAAAAGCCAAGCAAAAATTAACAAGATGAAAATGTGCTTGTACTTTTTGTTGGTTTCTAACATATCAATATCACTTATACCCAATACTTAATGATGTCTCTTTTTCTATAACGCCGATCTTTTCGCTCGCCAAAACGAATGGCAACTAAAATGCCTTTTTATCCCACTGCCGGAGAAGGTGGATATAAACAGACATCAAATATCTTAACTGCTTTGGAGCGGGCGAGCGGAATCGAACCGCCGTTCCTAGCTTGGCCCCGTTACAATCACAAGAATTCTTGCTTTGTTTGAGCGGGATTGTCAGCGATGTTCGAACTTCTATCCTTGAGCTTCTGAGATGTGGTGATTTTCCGCTACCTTCTTATGATTCCTCAATCCCTTGTTTATAAACCCTGTTGACACATAATACCGGTTTGCTATACTGAATAATGTCAAACCTCTCCCCGCTTCGGCGGGGGGAATTTTTATTTGCATATTACTCAATATTAAAACTTTCTAGCGTCCTTTTCAACGCTAACTTCAATTGTTTTCTCCCAAACCCGCTTTTGAGAAATTTCTCTTTTGCTTCAGCATCAGCTTTACATATAAAGTATTCATAATGAATAAGTTTGAGCGGTCATCTGTCTTTTGTGGATTTAACTTCACCTCGGGCGTGTTGTTGTAATCTATTTTTCAGATTTGTGGTGAATCCTGTGTAAAATCGTTTGTCTTTAAGAGATAACAAAGTGTAGACATAAAATCTTTCCATATGAGTGCGAAGTCAAACTTCGTTTTTATATATAAATATAGATAAGGGCCAAGTCTGACTTGGCACTCGTCTGTCTCGCGAGCGAGTCAGACTCGTGAGCGGGCGAGCGGAATCGAACCGCCGTTCCTAGCTTGGGAAGCTAGTGTAATAACCACTATACGACGCCCGCGATTTTATTCTATTTTCTAATTTCTAGATACTATTTTCTATTTTCCAATTTCCCCTCCTTCCACTCAAACGGCAAAAACCAAATTGAAACATTGGCTTTGGATTTGGCATCGTTCAGCCAATTGTTAAAATCATCCGGCCCTTTCTCCTGCGTCATAATCTGGCGCAGAGCCTGCGGCTCTAAAATGCGCTCTTTAAACTTTTCCAAATCCCAGCCGTAAATGGTGCCTATTGATTCGGCAAGACCCGACTCGTTTTTACCACTAAAGTTGCCGTCTACTTCGCCGCGGGCCTTGGCTAAAACCTCTTTGGAAACTGATGTTCGCATGATGGTATTGGCAATCAAGCTGTCCAGAGCGTTCTGCACTAAAACCTGCCCGTGGCCGCGGCTTAAGAGCACATCCATTTCGGGGCTTTCACCGGCCAGGCCGCTTTGGTGCAGACGGCGGGCAACTTCTATGTTCTCTTTAACGGTGCTGTAGCTTATTAGCCGCCCATTGACTTTAGCCACCGGAAAATAACCGTTCTTAACCAAGGAATAGCTTAACAACCCACCGACAAGCAGAACAAGGGTTAGGATAAGTATTTTGATATGAAAAGACATATCGCGATCCTAATACCCAAATACATCCGAATAACACGAATGGATCAGATTTTCCAAATTCGGGATATTCGGGTAAAATTTGGATATTTCGGGTCGGTTTAAGGAAAGAAGTATTCGCCCCAACCCTTAACATTGCTCCACAGCGGGCTGTGGGCCGAAACTGGACGATTATTCAGTATAGCCGTAAAATCCTCCGGCGGGAAGTCGGCCTCGCTGACCACCACCAAAACCGCCTCGCCTTCTTTTTTTAGGTTCAGGCGGGTTCGGGCTTCCTTTTCCAAAACCGCCGGGTCAGTCAAATCGGCCAGTTCCAGCTTTAAATCTTGGGCCCGTTGGTTAGTTTCGTTAACCTCTCTTTGCAAAGCACGGTATTCCCGCCACAAACCAAACCACTTCCAAAACTCCCCGCCGGCTTTGTAGCCGCTAAAAACCACAACCACCGCCAAAACCAGCCACACCACCCCCCGCCGTTTTAACATCAACGCCAATTCCTTCCTACTCATGCTATAATGATACCAGAACTATGGCCGTAAAAAAACAAAAACTTATCAAAACCTTCTGGCTGATTGGAGTGATTATTGTGGGGCTTTCCATGATAATCTATTTGATCTACCCGCTGTTCTTGTTTTGATTTCTTTAATTTTTTCCTCTAGAAGGTTTCTATTTCCAGCGATCGCTGGAAATAGAAACCTAGTATAGAGGTTTGGCCTCCCTGCGTGTTTTCAACACACTCCTAACCGACACAACAAGGTTATTGTTAACAAACCCGCGACGATCGTTTTAGGATTGTTAACAATAAGAAAAACACCCCAAGCTTGGCTTGGGGTGTTGGGATATGATTCAACATGTCCCTCACGGGCCCGGAGATTGTCTTTTCTTGCCTCCATATTTGACTGCCCACCACACCGCAAGACAGGTCAGACCCCATAAAAATAGAAGGATAACACCTGCTAACACCATTATCTCCACCTCCATTCAAGAAAGAATTAAGAAAGAACTGCGATTCCCAAGCTTAGCTTGGGATGTTGGAGTTGTCTTAAAAACGGATTGCTATCAAAGTGCGCTCAAGCCCGAAATTGCGAGGATCACCTAGAGCTTTTTCGGCGGTAAAGCGTCTGACCTGCGCCTCAAGATCGCCCGGCCACCTCTTAAACAAATCAACGAACTCCGGTAGTCCAAGATAATGTTCAAACCCGTCGGTCATAAGCATTGCCAGCTCTCCCTCGGCCGGCGTAAATGAACCGGTGTTAAGATATTTGACTGCCGCCTTCTCGCCGGTAATAACGCCGTAGCCGGTAATCTCGCCAGTTTCGTCCAAGCCGTTGCGATAAACGCGCCTGATAATTTTTTTGCGCTCGTCCAAAGCAATATCGGCCCAATCGGCCGGCAATTTTTCACGCCGCAAGAGTGACCAACATTCCGGCGATTTGAATTTAAGATTGCCGCTGGAATCAAAGTGGACCGCAAAAGAATCGCACATGGACGCCCAAAAAACGGTGCCCTCCTTAATTACGGCAAAAGCAGCCGTGGCGGTAAAAAGATCTATATCCCAAAAGTTCAGTTTGTCTTTGGTTCGCCCCTGGGCTTTGTTGTATTCTCCCACCGCTTCATTTGCCCCTTCAAAAACTTTTTCAAGATCGGCGGCAGTAAAATCGCCGTACAAACTCTCCGCTGTTTTTACCGCCTCTTCGCAGAATATGCGCGCCGCCTCGCCGGCGCCCGAAGGGTCGGGATACCTGCCGCTGGAATCCAACTCCAATGTTACCCCATCGGCCACCACAAATATGGGGTAGATATCAGACGCCGCATGATAATCTTCGCGCGGCCGGCTACCGTCGCCCACACCGTTAACCTCTAAACCAAAATTACTAAGCGCGGCCAAACCCTTTAAAAGATCTTTGGACATCGGCTCCCAAATTTTAAAAATTTTCATTAGACTCCTCTTTTGCAATTAATTAAAGAACTAAAACGTCTCATACTCCCTTAAAGTCAACTGCGCTTTTATTTGGCGCATGGTTTCAAGAACAACCGAAACCACAATCAGCAAAGCCGTGCCGCCCAAGGTTAAAGTGGTTATGCCCAAAGCACGCTGGACTATTAAAGGTAAAACGGCAATAAGCCCCAAAAATATGGCCCCCACCAAAGTAATGCGGTTTAAAACGCGGCCCAAAAACTCCGCCGTAGGCTCGCCCGGCCGAATGCCGGGCACATAGCCGCCCTGTTTTTGCACATTCTCGGAAATGGCCTTGGGGTCAAAAGTAACCGCGGTGTAAAAATAGGTAAACACGGCCACCAGCAAAAAATAGAGCAGCCCGTAAACCAGCGACTGCTGCAAAAAGGCGGCCACACCACGGGCGGCACTGGCCAGCCAAGCGACTTGGGAATTAGCCAAAAACTGGGCTATTAGACCCGGGAACAGTAAAATAGACAAAGCAAAAATTATAGGAATAACGCCGGCTTGATTGACCCGCAAAGGTATATGGCTGGAAAAGCCGCCGTACATTCTGCGGCCGCGCACCCTTTTGGCAAAAGCCACCGGAATATTGCGCTGACCTTCGGTAATAACCACCACTCCGGCAATTACCACCACGGCCGCCGCCAAAAAGGCCAAATAGGTAAAGATCTGGCTGGTTTGAAAAGCCACCAGGCTCTGGCCCACCGTGGTAGGTATTTGAGCGATAATCCCGGCAAAAATTAAAAGGGAAACGCCGTTGCCAATGCCTTTTTCGGTAATCAACTCTCCCAACCAGACCAAAAACAAAGAGCCGGCCGTAACCGTAATTATTAAAGTAGCCAAATCAAAAAGAGAAAGGTGAGTAATAATGCCCTGACCTTTTAGCAACGTAACCATGCCCAGCGACTGCAGGGCGGCCAGAGGCACGGTTAGCAATCGGGAATACTGGTTAAACTTAGCCCGACCCTCCGAACCCGACTCCATATACATTTCGCGCAAGTTGGGAAAGATCATGGTTAAAAGCTGCATAATGATGGAGGCGGTAATGTAGGGGCCCAAACCCAAAAGCGTTACCGAAAAATTTTGCAAGGTGCCGCCGGTAAACAAGCTAACCAAACCCAAAAGCTGGTTAGACGAAAAAAACTGCGCCAGCCGCTCGCGATCTATGCCGGGCATGGGCACCGACGAGACCAAGCGAAAAATAAACAGCATGGCCAGCACGAAGATAATCTTTTTGCGCAGGTCGGGGATTTTAAAAATCTGCAGAAATTTGTCCATGTAATTAGCTTACTAGCTTATTAGCTTATTAGCTTTCTAGAGGTTAACCCTAGGAAGCTAAAAAGCTAATATCCTAACTGCCTACTTCGGTTGCCGAATTTCCCCTCCCAAAGACAAAATCTTGGCGGCGGCTGATTGGGAAACTGCCACGCCTTCTAAAATCAATCTCTTGGTTAGTCGGCCGCCATTCAAAATTTTAAGGCGCGGCGTTACGCCCTTGCCTAAATTAATCAGGTTCTTTTGCTGCAAAGTGCGCGGCGTTACTTTCTCGCCGCCGCCAAAATTTTTTTCCAACACCGCCAAGCCCAAGGCAACATAACCCGGCTTAAACGACTTAAACTTAAACCCCCGCCGCTTGGGAATTTTCATCATCAAATCGCGCACTGCCGGGCGAATGCGGTGGCCGGCTCGAGCCCGCTGGCCCTTGGTGCCGCGGCCCGAAGTAGTGCCGCGCTTGCCGCCGCGGCCAACCCGCTTCTCTTTCCTCCTTGAGGTTTTTGGTTGTAAGTTATGCAAATCCATATTCGCTTGTCGCGTCCGACGCGACTTCGCTCATTTCCTACCAATTACTAATAGTTACAAATATACTAATTAAATTCATTGGTAGATTAGTAATTATTCGTAATTAGTAGGGAGGACAAAAGGCAAAGTTTTGGTATCCCGCTAAAAGCGAGATGACTTTAAAGCTTCTGTGCTCCCACCTTAGCCGCTATAAGTTGAAAAGCCTTTAAGGTAGCCCGCGCATTATTTACCTTATTGCCCGAGCGCGACAGAATTTTTCCAATAATATCTTTAATGCCGGCCAGTTCCGAAATCGCCCGCACCGCGCCGCCGGCATTAATGCCCCGGCCTGTTGGTGCCGGCTTTAAAAAAACCACGGCGGCGTTATACTTGGCCTGAACCTCTAGCGGTATCGTTCCTTTAACAATGGGCACATCCACTAAGTGTTTTTTGGCCTGATGGGTTGCCTTGGCCACCGCCTGAGCCACATCGGCGCCCTTGCCCAAACCCACGCCAACCCGGCCCTTGCGGTTGCCCACAGCCACCGTGGCTCTAAACCTAAAACGTTTGCCGCCGGCCACTACCCGAGCCACCCGAGCCACATCCAAAACGCGCTCTTCAAACTCGCCCTTTTCTCTGGCCGGAGCCCGGCGCTGATCCATTTTTCTGTTTTGTGCCATCTGTTTATTAGCTTATTAGCTTCTTAGCTTATTAGCTTATTAGAAATGCCTAGAAAGCTATTCCCTAAAAGCTAACCCCTACCCTTCTGACTCCATCCGCCAAAGCTTTAACCTGACCATGATATTTGTAGCCGCCTTTGTCAAAAACAACTTCTTTATAGCCCAGCTTTAAAACTTTCTCGCCCAAGGCCGCGCCAACTTCACCCGCTAAGGTCAATCCACTTATCTTTTTAGCGCCCTTTAACGATTTTGCCAAGTTTAAGCTGTTTAGTTCCGCCAGAGTACGCCCGGCCGCATCATCAATCACCTGCGCGTAAATATGCCTGTTGGAACGAAAAACACACAAGCGCGGCCGCCTGCCGGTGCCCATTACTTTAGCGCGCACCCGCTTGTGCCTTAAAACGCGCTTGATTCTTTTTGTTTTAGCATCAACCATCTTTGATTTGAGATTTAAGATTTTATCCCGTCGATACCGCTTTCTTGCCCGCCTTGCGCCTTACCACCTCGCCTTGATAGTGAATGCCTTTGCCTTTGTAGGGCTCGGGCTTTTTAAGCCCGCGAATTTCGGCGGCCACCTTGCCCACCAAGGCCTTATCCACGCCCATAACCGAGATGGTGTTTTTTTCAACCTTAAAAGAAATTCCCACCGGCGCTTTATAATGAACCGGATGGGAAAACCCCAAACTCAAAACCAAACCATCACCCTGCGCTTGAGCCTTAAAGCCAATGCCCTCTATTTCCAGCTTCTTTTCATAACCCTCCGAAACGCCTTTAACCATATTGGCGATCAGCGACCGCACTGTGCCCCACAAAACTCGGCTGGCCGTATTTGCAGATGCATCTGGTTCCACCTTGACTCCGCCGTCTGCATGGTTGATTTTAAGGCCGGGTTTTACCGCCTGGCGCAATTCCCCCTTGGGGCCGGATACCACAACCCAACCGTCTTTTGCTTCAACGGTAACTTTTTCCGGCAAGGTTATTATTTTTTTGCCTATTCGACTCATTTCTGATAAAATAATCCCAAACTACTAATTCATCCGAATACTCCTAATTCATAATTCCTTATTCATAATTCCATTCGGAGCATTAGGATAAATTAGGATTTTTTGGATTATGTCCTCTACGAGATCTCGCATAACACCTCCCCGCCCAGTTTGGCTTTCTTGGCTTCGGCCGCCGAC
>CAZGLK010000022.1:0-325 GCA_964526375.1 uncultured Candidatus Saccharibacteria bacterium
TCCCCGCCATTCTATCAAACCCAAAGGTCTTGAATACTCGGGAGCAACTCTTGGAGTTCGCTGACCAGCGCGAGTTAACAACTGCACCTCAAGAATAATTTCTAGTTGCGATAGGAGGTTATGTATGACCGCAGAAGTTGTATCTGGGCATTCTCTTCCCCCAGGCAAGTTCGAGTATTCTCTGACAGGGGAAATCACTTCTCTGAAGGATGGAGATGAGGTCATCCTTTTTAACAGTGGGGTGGTGCATTTTGTCAGGCACAGCAGTCGTAATAGAAGCGGTTCGCTCTGTTTCGGTCAAGAAAGGATATCGCTCTTTGATGTT